>CAIUSK010000057.1 GCA_903901805.1 uncultured Flavobacteriales bacterium | reverse complement strand
AACCACTGAATGCTAAAGCGCCGAATAGAGCTGCTTCAAGCACATATGCTTCCATTTTGTCATTGGCAGACCTTAGACTAACATCCAATTCTATTATCTCTTCATCATTCTCGTTGTGGTTTAAATTGTTTTTAACTTGATTTAAATTAATTTTCTCTAATTGAGTCATTATTAAAGAAATAGACGGTCTTTTTTTGGAGAAAAATGATAAAATGACGATTAAATATACTCCGTACACTAGAGCGAAAATCGGAATAAGAAGTGCATATTCTTCTTCTGCAATATTTAATGAAATAACTGAAACCAAGGTGCCAATAATTAAAATCAAAAAACAAATCAGGTAATTCCAAGGACTATGATTATTAATTATTTTTAGGTCTTTTCTGCCAATATTTTTAAATATTTCTTGTGTTTTATGAATGATATTTTTATCTCGGAAATAACTAATTAAGAAAATAATCACAGGGATAATTAGTAATTGACTGAGAAGAAAAAAAGCAGGTGTTTCGTTTATTTCACTCGAGGTAATGCTATTGGTTTTGTAGTTCCATAGGCTTATCCAACGTAGAAAAAAGTCCAGTAAAACCAATAATAATGTGCCGTCCAATTTTATTTTAAAGTAAAACTTATCTTCTTCTTTATCTGAAATCCATTTGAGTACCGTGTTTTGTATTTCAAAATCGTTATTTTCAGTAGCAACATAAAACTCCTTTAATTGGGTGTCTAATTTTTCAGCAAGAATTAAATCTTTATCCTTTTTTAAGAGTTCCAAGTATAAATGAATCAATTGCAACGTTTCTGTTTTTTCACTATCTGACAAGTTCCTTAATAAGGAGATGAAATTTGCTGATGATTGAATCTTTGAACTATCAGCTGTTCCTGAATTAATGATGGTTTTTATCTTTCCTTGAAAATATTTTTCACGGTAGATTTCTTCAACGATTTCTCTCCATTGCACCCATGTTGTTCGACTTCTCTGTTTTTCAACTTTTCGGAAATAAGATAAGAATTGAGCAACTATATAAATTGAATTCATTGATTATATTTTTTACTTGATAAATATACTGTTTTGTTCCTTACTTTTGTGTTATAAAATGAATTCTTGGCATCCAACGAAGTAAATATTAAAAATAAACGTGCTCGCTTTGAGTTTTTCATTGAGGAAGAATTTACTGCTGGACTAAAACTGGCAGGTACGGAGATAAAAAGTATTCGCAGTGGAAAGGCAAGTATCATGGAAGCATATTGTGTCTGGCAAGATGGAGAGTTATGGATTCGTAACATGTACATTGCGCCCTATGCAAATGCCTCATTCTATGAGCATAAAACTCGTGGAGATCGAAAATTGTTGTTGAACCGAAAGGAATTAAATCGCATTGAAAAATTCTTAAAAGTTAAGGGGAATACCATTATTCCGCTAAAATTATTTTTGTCAGAAAAGGGCTGGTTAAAAGTTCAAATTGCGTGTGCTAAAGGTAAAAAATTGCATGATAAACGCGATGATTTAAAGGAGAAAGATGATCGTCGTGAGATGGATCGGGCATTAAAACGATAAGATATGTAACCCGCATGAGTTGTGTTGCGTATTGGATTGCAACTTTAAAATGTACGTAACCTTATCATGGAAGAATTTACAGAAAATCAATCCAAAACAGCAATTAAATTTCCGAAAAAGTTTCTTAAAATCGCTTTGTTTCCTTTGTCATTGACCTTTACTTTTTTTATTACACAGCTTTATTTTTCCAACAAGATGGACGAAATGCGCATCGTTGAAAAAGAGTTAAAAAGTCAGCTTGCCTTGCAATTAATTGTTGCTCAAAAATTGGATATCGAAATGAACCGTGTGGAAAAACAGGTTAATGACTTTGATAAGGCTCATTCATCTTTGTTTAATGCTATTGTAGATATTGAAGACCTTCCACAAGGAGAGGCATTTAGGCCTGATTTTGTTCAGAAGCCGAATTTAAAAGGAGCATCTGTTTTTGGTGAAATTGAGTTGCGTGCCTCTTATTTAGCACGTAAACTTGGGAAGCAACAAAAGTTTCTGCAAACATTTTTGGCGGTTGCTCGGGATAAAGAAAGTATGATGGAAAGTATTCCGGCAGTTTGTCCGATTTATTTTTCTGATTTAAAACGAGTTAGCTCTGGTTTTGGGATGCGCAAAGATCCGATTGATTCTACCATGAAAATGCACAAAGGGATTGATATTTCGGCTGAAATTGGAACAAAAGTATATGCCGCTGGTTCAGGTAAAATTATTCGCATCGCAAGTTCCGAGGATGGATACGGCAATTGCATTGTCATTGATCATGGATTTGGATTTGTTTCGCGTTATGCGCATCTCAGTGGATTCAAAGTAAAAGAAGGGGATGAGGTGAAAAAAGGAGATTTAATTGGGTTGGTTGGTAGTTCCGGACGATCCACCGGTCCACATTTACACTATGAAATTGAAAAAGAAGGTGAGAAAATCGACCCTAAAAAGTTCATTAAGATAGATTTAAAAGGAGTGGATACTTATTGATTTTTTCGGTAGTTTTCCACCGCATTTCTCACAGATCCAAATTCTTTCAATAGTTGAGCTGCCTCAGGTTCTTCTATTTTTAATTCATTCATAATCATTCGTGTGCCTCTGTCGATGAGTTTCACGTTGCTCAATTGCATGTCCACCATCTTATTGCCTTTTACCCTTCCTAATTTGATCATTAGGCTGGTAGAAATCATATTCAGAATTAGTTTTTGGGCCGTGCCTGATTTCATGCGTGTGCTCCCGGTCACAAACTCGGGTCCAACTTCCGCAACTAATCCATGAACTGGCTGCGTGGCCAAGGGACTTCCAGGATTGCACGTGATTCCAGCAGTTAAAATTCCTCGATTATTTGCTTGGTTGATTGCCCCTAGCACATACGGTGTAGTACCGGATGCCGCTATTCCCACCACAATGTCATTTT
>CAIUSK010000056.1 GCA_903901805.1 uncultured Flavobacteriales bacterium | reverse complement strand
TGGATTTGCAAACAATTCTTTTTTTCTCCCCGCGGAATCAACTACAACTACCGATACCTTCTCGAAATCATCTGTTGATTTTGCTAACTGAAGCGCTTTTTTTAACCCTACCAAATTTTCGTGTTCCAATGATAACTCCACTGCCAGTGCAACACTTTTTGAAGCCTCTTGTAAATCAAATCGACTATTTTCTATGTATAATTCTTCTTGCCTTTGAGAATAATAAAAAGCAATAATCAATATGATTACACTAGTGAATAAAGCGAAGGAGGCCCAAATTCTGAATGATAATGATTTCATATCACTTAATTTGTATTATTAATTGGCTGGGACAGGTTGTGTTTTGTTGAATAAATCCCATTGCCCCTGGTGTGTCTTGTATATAGGTAATGATGGCAGAATCAGACTCCAAAAATGTGGGTGGATTTGCTCTACCTTGAAAAACAAGAGAAAGCCAATATTTTTTAACGCCTTGCGGAGTAGTGTTATAAATTGACTTAGCCAAAGGTACTGAATGCTGAGATTGTGATGAATACAAAACAATTTTGACAGATTTTCCGGTTTTCCAAAGGGTATACTTTCCTTTAAAATAATCTTTAACTTGGGCCTCTGTTAGTTGAGTAATACCAGTACTACTTCCTATTAACTTATATCCTGATAATGATGATTGGCTGTATGCAAAACTTGATACAACCAACTGAATTACTATAAATAATCGTTTAAAATCCATATGCAAACTGTACTTTAAATTCTAAATTATTAACTGAACCGTGACCAGAATTCAAAAAATTGAATGCATACCCAAATTGTGTTTTTACATTGATCATTTCTGAAAATTCATAGCGGTATCCCATCCATAAGCGCATTATGTCATAATGATACGTGAATAAATCCTTTTCTGCAATAGACACCCAATCCACAATCGCGTAGGGCACATGTTTCTCTTTTATACGAATTCCATAATAGGTGTAATTGGAAAAATTCTTCGCAGTTCCTAGTGTGTCGGTGTGGGTGCGATTAAACACAAACTCATTTAAAAACTCATGCTTACTTCCAAAATAGGCAGTGGATTGTGATAATAAATTATAATTCAAATTCCCCGTATATTTTTCACCAGAATTATGTGAAGGTGCTGGTGAATGTCCACTATGCGCCCCAGTCACTGATGCGTCGCTGAGGAAATCATAAAAATAAGAAATGCCTATTCGGAGATTATCAACTGGTTTGACGTGCATGGATAATGTTACTGCTGGACTTAAATTATCATCAAATGCATCGGAAGAACTAATACCATTTCCAATAACAGCATCATACCCGAAATTCCATTTTCCTAAATTTTGGCCTTGGAATTGAACACCTAGACTATGTAATGGAATTAAATAGCTAAATGAAATTGGCCTATCAATACTTGGGAAAAAAAGTCGGCCATGGTGGTACACATCATTCCAATAATTAATGGGTGTGTGAATTTTTCCAGTTATCACAGAATGATTTTTATAATAATCAAACTTTAATCGGGCACGTTCAATACTCGCCGAAAAAGTGGTTGGAGTTCCTTTTGTGTACTTCATTACAAATTCTCCTAAAAAACTTATCCGGTCATTGAAAAAGGTATTGACAAATAAATCATGTTCACCTAATTCAAAAGAGGAATTAGATCGGTCAGAATCTGCTTCAAAATCATGCAGAAAATTATAGTTCATGTGACCATAACCATT
>CAIUSK010000055.1 GCA_903901805.1 uncultured Flavobacteriales bacterium | reverse complement strand
GGAAATACATTCAAAAATCTTTACGATTAGAGGAAAAAAGGTAATGCTCGATCGAGATTTGGCTGTTTTGTACGATGTTCAAACAAAAGTACTTAACCAAGCAGTTAAGCGAAATAAAGAACGATTTCCTGAGAATTTTAGTTTTCAATTAACGCTAAGCGAGAAGTATGAACTGGTCACAAATTGTGACCGGTTAACAAATTTAAAACATGCATCAGTAAACCCATTTGTTTTTACAGAACAAGGAGTTGCCATGCTTTCTGCCATACTTCGAAGTGAAACGGCTATTCAAGTAAGTATTCAAATCATGGAAACTTTTGTGGAAATGCGTAATGAGATTGTTTCCAATGCCGAAATGTTTAACCGATTGCTAGTCCTTGAAAACAAACTAGTTGAGACAGATAAAAACGTAAATAAAATTCTGCAATCATTTGATGAAAACACATTATTACCTTCAAAAGGAATTTTCTTCGAAGGACAACTATTTGATGCCTATGTCTTTACAGTTGATCTTATTAAAACAGCGAAAAAATCGATAACATTAATTGATAATTATGTAGATGAAACAACGCTTTTAATGCTCAGCAAACGAAATAAAAATTGTCAAGCAATGATATACACGCATAAAATAAATGCCCAATTGCACTTAGATGTAGCCAAATACAACGAGCAATACCCAACCGTTGAGATCAAACACTTGAAACTTGCACATGACCGATTTCTAATAATTGACCAAAAAGAATTGTATCATTTTGGCGCTTCTATTAAAGACCTAGGTAAGAAATGGTTTGCTTTTTCTAGACTCAATGAATTCTTACCAGAACTTCTTTCGAAATTGAATAATTCCTAAAATAATTCCCATAACACCCCATAGGTGCGGGATTAATCCTGCACCTATGGGGTGATCCAACAACCATTTCTCCCAACCATTTTAATGGTTTACCGTTTTTTGGATTTTTTAAAATTCTATTATTCCCTCAAGAAAATCTGGTAACAGCATACATTCACCTTATTTAAATATATGAAAAAATAATCAATATTATGTTTAGATAATAATCAAATTATTTCTTATATTTAGTATAAAAACGAATCAAAATGTCAAAATCGTATTCAAAAATTTGGGTTCATGCTGTTTGGTCAACAAAAAATAGAAGACCGCTAATCCATCAACAAATGGAACACAAATTATTTGATTTTTTAAAAGAGGAATTGAAAAAAATGGGTTGTGTGGTAAGTATTGTAAATGGAATGCCTGATCATGTTCATTGTTTGTTTGGAATCAACCCTCAAATATCAATTACGGATATTATCAAACAAATCAAAGGTAGTAGTTCCCATTTTGTTAATAGCAACAATTTGATACCCGAAAAATTCATTTGGCAGCGAGGATTCGGAGTGTTTGGTGTATCTCATTCGGCAATGGATAATGTGTATTATTATATTCGAAATCAAAAACAACATCACCATAAACGAACATTCGAATCGGAATACATCAAATTCATGGAATTACATGGGTTTAACGATGTGAAATTGGACGATGAATGAATTGTTGAAATAATTGTGAATTCCCAAAATAATCCCCATAATACACCCCATGATCCACCACATGATCCACACCATGATCACCCCATAGGTGCGGGATTAATCCCGCACCTATGGGGTGGATCCAACAACCATTTCTCCCAACCATTTTAATGGTTTACCGTTTTTTGGATTTTTTCTCCACCGCAAACAAACCCGCCGTGTATTTCTCATACAAATCAAACAAAAACTCCATGCGATTGGCATCGGAGGTGAACGCTTGCGGGCGGAATGGCACGAGTTGTGCAAAATATTTACAACTCACAACCCAGTTAACAGAAAAAAGCGTGGTGATTTCTGAAATATTGCGCGATCCCCCTATTTTCGCCTTTCTAATAGTTACAAGTGTCGGTTGATTTTTAATGCTTTAACCATTGACTTTATTGAACAACAATGCGTTTATTCCAAATTTTTGTTGGAGTTGATACCTGAACCATATAGACCCCTGAGGCAATTGACTTGTTAATACTAAAATGCGTTTCTTTTGAGCCTTTGGCACTATAAATAAGTGATCCTTTCGCATCCAATAATTGAATGGTGGCATCTCCTGGATAGCTAATGATAAGTTCTTGTCCCTTTACCACCGGATTCGGATACACATGAATTTCATTGGTATAAACCTCCTCTACAGAAACAGAACTTCCAATATTGATGTTGTCTAGATAAATATTGTTTCCAAAATAACCTCTGTTTCGAAATGCTACCTGTACATTGGTTTGTCCTGAAAATGGAGCTAAATCTACTGAATCCGTGCGCCATTGGTCAGCCGTTGGTGTGAAAAAATCTTGGAAATCGGGTGAAGTAGCTAATGTTGTCCCTCCTTTGAGATATAGTGTTTGATACGTAGTTCCACAATCGGTTGATACCAATACTTCCAAGGTATCACTGTAACCAGCTCCCCAACGGGCATAGGCCACATCAAATTTTAAAAACGGACTGGATTGAATCGCAGAGGCGTCAAAATGCATAATTAAATCATCAATTCCTCCTTGTGAATCGTTGTTATAATTATCGAAAATGGCAGAATGGGTCGAATTTCCATACGCTCCAGCAGTAGAAGACAACGACCATTGTGCATTGTTTGCCGGATTATTAATTTCGAATCCTGTTGGCACAAACCCATTTTCAAACCCTTCAGCAACCGATGTGGGTAAGGTAAAAAAGTTTACAGAAACCATCAATGTATCTGAATCCGTGTTTCCATTTCCATCCGTAATTGTCAAAATAGCTTGGTGATTTCCGGGTTGACTAAAATAAACCGCAGGATTACGTTGATTAGCAACACTTGGATTTCCAGTTGGAAAAGACCAACTCCAAGTTGCATTGGTGTGATTCAAAAAGGAATGATCCTCAAAATAAAAGGAATCAATGGCACAAACCACAACCTGATCTAATTTATCCACCATCGCTCGAGCAATTGGCAAGCTTGGTGCTTCAGAAAAGGCACTTTCCCAAATTCCTTTACCATAGGTAGCCAACCTTACTTTATTGTCACGATAAAATGGATGTAAAATATTACCACTCGTAAACAAGGGCAAACCTGCATTTTCTAGTTGAAATTGATTGGAATTGTTTCGGTAGTAAACGGCTTTATTGGTTGCAATATAAACTCCACCATCTGTTCCAGCAACATGGATTATCGACTGCACCGATTCATTATTAAAAATGGAAGAAGTCCAATTTTCCCAGTTTTGACCAGAATTAGTTGTTTTATATACCTTAAATCCATTTGATCCATCGGGATAAGCAATCCACAAGTTGTTTTCGTTAAGTGGATTGATAGCTAATAACATTCTGCGACTATTTCCATTGGGTTTATTTACCGAGGTCCAACTAGCTCCGCCATCACTTGTTTTCCATAGGGTTCCATTTGATCCAGAAGCAGGTTGTTGATTTAAATAAATCACATTC
>CAIUSK010000054.1 GCA_903901805.1 uncultured Flavobacteriales bacterium | reverse complement strand
CTAATGTGATTTTGTTTTCTATGTGGACGGAGGCAATTAAAAACTTTGCTGAATATGGTAAAGGGAATACGATCTTTTTGGATGGTAGCGCTGAAGGAATGAGTAAGACTATGCGTCAAATTCAAGCAATGCTTAGCGGAGAGATCCAATCCAAGAAAAATAATTTATAAAACAACTATTTTCTTTCGAACAATCGAATTTGAAAGTGAAATTTGTAAGATGTAATTACCAGACCCCAGGGATGTTGGTAATTTGATTTGATTAGTTGGTTCTCTGTCGATATAGATTTTACTACCTAAGTCATTAAACAAATAAACTTGATTTATTTCATCCTCTGTATCAATGTTTATGGATTCTCCAGCAGAAAGTAATGTAGGGTAGATTTGAATCCCTGTTAGTTGATTATCGGATTGTCCTGAAGTGTTTTCTTCTATTCTAATTACACCGTGATCATACGTTCCAGCCCATTTTATTTGATTGTTTTCATGAGTCAATGACGTTATGTAATTATCCTGTAATCCTATATTTTCCATATTGTAGCTGAACCAAATGTTTTCCTTTTTAATCAATATTCCATTGAGTTCGGTTCCCATAAAAATGCGTTGATCAAAAGGATCAATGGCAAGGCAAGTGAGTCCATTTGTAGGAATAGGGGAGTTGCTCATATTGAAGCGATCCCATGGGCCGCCATTCCCCAAATCGGTTACTAATCCAGCTGCCGGAGTAGCAAACCAGGGTTTGCCATTTGCATCTATGTCAATGTCGAGTGCTGAATTATCAGGCAAACCAGATTCCACAATACTGTGAATGGTTAATTGATTGTTTGGTGTGAAATAGTCTAATCCACCATTTATGGTTCCTATGTATTTCTCATTTTGAAGCCCAATCCCAATTGACGTTATATTATTGGTCTGTAAACCATGACTGGCAATCGTCCAGTGGTACCAATTGATTCTGTCAAACATGGAAATACCCTCGGTGGTTGCAAACCAGATATTATCTTCCAAATCTATTTCAATTCCTCGGACCAAGTTATCTAATAAACCAGAATTAAATTCGGTATAATTTATCCAATTAATTCCGTTAAATCGAAAAACACCACCACTGATGGTTCCAATCCACAGAATGGAATCATTTTCAACTTTTAATGCCCGAATATCATTACTTGTTAATGGACTATTTGAAGAATTATAGATGGTCCAATTTTGATTGTCGAAGCGGGCTAAACCATCATCGGTACCGAACCATTTTATACTATCTTGTATGGCAATACAACGAACAGTATTAAAAGGTAATGGTGAATTATTTTGGTTGTAGTTTGTTAATTGTGGTTGGGACAAGATAAAAAAGCTCCCGAAACTAAGTAGAATCGAGAGCCAATTTTTTAAATCCATTATTTTGTTATTCTTTAATAAATCGCCTTGTGTATCTTTTTCCTTCATACGTGATATTCAGTAAATATACACCTTTTGAAAGGTTTTTACAATCTACGTTTTGCTTAATTTTTCCAGTGACTCCTTTGAGCGACAATTGATTTACATGCTGTCCAATTAAGTTTAAAACCTCAATTTGTACGTCACCTGTATTTTTTAACTCAAACGAGAGATCAAAATTTCCATTGTTTGGATTTGGACTTAGTGAAATTGAATTATTGAAAACAATATTCTCACCGATACTTGCACATGGTTCAACAACTGCATCTACTTGTATGCGAGGACTTGTGCAGGTTCCGTTTTGAGTCAGCACCTCTAGATCATATAAATAGTAGTAGTAAGATGCTCCTGCTGATGCTCCGATAATTGTCATTACGCCAGGAAGATCGTATGGATATGTTGCTGAATTATTATTTCGATACAATCCTGTAGTTGTCATTGTAGTTACGCCAATTCGCAGATTACTGTCGGCAGGAACATTGAAATTAAGATTGACTCTGCTTTCACCTGCAGGAACGGTTACTGTTGTTGACTGTAAAGTTGCACCAGTTTCATTTTGTAAAGCAATGCTTAAATTTCCTGCGCTTAAAGAATAAACCAATGCTGATTTTAAAGAAAAAGCCTGATGTGCATTGAAGATATTATATTGAGCGGTTGTTACGAATCCTCCTCCGCCAATGCCATTTGAATGGGGTTCCGAAAAAATAGTATCGTTATAAGAATCAACATTTTCAACAAAATAAGAAGTGGTTACGTTAATGAGAGGAGTTGAAAAATTACTTCCTGTACCCACTAAATTATTCTGGGCATCATACCAATTTAACGAACCAGATCCAGTCGCAGATAACGTTACAATTCCTTCGGTACAAACGGTATCTCCTAATGCAATTGGACTGTTTGGTGTAACGCTGTTCACCTGAAAAGGACTTGATGTTGAACTACCACAATAGTTTGTAACGGTACAAGAGTAATTACCTGCCTGTGCAACTGTTATACTTTGTGTTGTTTCACCCGTATTCCATAAAAAAGTTGTTCCAGCTGTTGCGGTTAAAACAACAGAAGAGCCAGAGCAAAGATTAGCTGAGCCATTTACTGAAATAGTGGGTAATGCTCCTGAATTGGCAGGTTGTTGCATAGTTAATGTTACTGGAACTGCTGTAAAATTATTATCCTCACGTTCCTCGGTAAAATAATTATTTTTATCTACCTCCATAACGATATAATAATCTCCATTGCACGTGTTTGGCGGAACATTAATCCACATTCCATCCAAATGTTTACCGTAAACATCAGTCCACCCAGATGAGATACCTTGTTCAACCACTGAACAGTTATAGTTCCCCCCTCCTAAATTCCAATTAGGAAAATCGATGTTGAGCATTGTATTTCCTTGATTGTAAACTGTATTCTCATCTCTGCAATGCCCGTAATAAGTACTTCCAGTGGTTGTTCCACATTGTCCGTAATCCATCAAGCAGAAACCAATTTTGGCTCCCTCGCCCACAATAGGCCAACTCAATGGGTTTGGGTCTGCTGTTGGTATTCGCAAGGTCATTACTGCCCAATCATCCACGTGGTTGTGTCCGTGCACCGGGTGATAGGTCATACTTCCTTTCCATTGATCCACATAACTCATCACATTACCATCTTTTTTATAAATCCGCTGAATAAGCATTTGTTTTGGGTTAGGTATGCCGTTAGGACAGCTGAAGCTACCTGTTGAAGAAACATTAAAAATGGTATCTGATCCGCAAATAAAAGCTCGATTACCATTGGCGTCTTGACCTCTAACAGTAAATGAACCGTGTCCAATATTAGGTGTTGATCCTGTTACGCGCAATCTACCATCATCTGGACCTTGTCCGTTATAATTTGTTCCTGCGCCGGTTTGTGGGTATTCAGTCCACCCGCCATTAGAGATCCCTTTCCAGGAAGCTGTTATGTCCGGAAACAACAGGCAATTTAAAGAACCATCCTCACAAACACATGTAGTTGCATCAGTTGTTGTACATTGAGAAAAATAAACATTGGTTAATTGAACCAATAACAAAACGAGTAATAATTTTTTCATAGAGTCTTTAGTTTAGCACTCTAAAGATAAATTATTTTCCGTAATTCACAATACATAATTAATAGATTTTAAATAAGTTATGGTAAATTACTTTGAAAAATCAAGAATGAGATATTGTCTTATTTCAAAAAATCAGAAATTTTAAACCGAGTAATTCTAATTTGAAATCCAATTTCTTTAGTAATATAGGTTTGTTGACCAAATCCTTGTCTATAATAACCTTCTAATTTATAGCTCCAAGCTTTCCTTGCCCTTGAAGATCCGGATTTATATCGAAAAAGAATGAGGCTTCCTCTCAGTGCAAAGGCATCGCGATTATTTTTATTGATAGTGGTTGGATTGAGTAAAAAATGATATTCTGGGGTAACGGCTAATTCAAGAAATTCTTTGACACAGATACCTCTCACTTTTCTACCAGGAGTAGATAAGATTCTTTTTTTAAATTGTAATCCCGGGGATAAAAAATGAAGATTTGAACCTAATTCGGTTACAATTCGCTCGTCGAAATTAGTTGAGTTTCTATAAGTGATTTCTGGAATCATGTAACGATTAACTTGGCTACTTAATCCAATTGAAAAACTTTTTTGATTAGTTGTTAAACCAGCAGAGAAACCAGGAGCTATTCCAATGTTTTGTTTGCTTCGCACGTAGTATTGTGCATTTATATGTAAATAAGAAGCACTTAAAAAAAGTGTGATCAAGAAAAATCGGTAATTACATCTTTTCATAAAGCTTTAACACCTTAGTGTTGAATAGTTACAATAAAAAAAAGCAAAAAAAAACCACTCCGAAAAGTGGTTTAATATGGAGTTGATTGATGATTATACAAGTATTTTTGGAGCTGCCGCAAGAATTTCTGCACTTGTTTCAGTTGCAAATTTTTCAAAGTTTTTCACAAATTTAGCCGCTAAGTTTGCCGCTGTTTCATCATACGCTGATTTGTCGGACCATGTATTTCTTGGATTCAATAAATCGCTTGGTACTCCCTCGCACACAGTAGGGTATGACAATTCAAAAACGGGAAGTTTTTCAAATGATACATCATTTAATTTTCCGGTTAATGCAGCAGTAATCATTGCTCGTGTAAAAGATAATTTCATGCGTTTTCCTACGCCATAAGACCCTCCTGACCAACCTGTATTGATTAGCCAAACGTTGATATCCGTTCCAGTAAGTTTTTCACCGAGTAACTTAGCATATTTAGCAGGGTGTAAAGGTAGAAATGCTGCACCGAATCCAGCGGAGAATGTTGTTGTTGGCTCTGTAATTCCAACCTCTGTTCCAGCAACTTTTGCCGTATATCCGGACATGAAATGATACATCGCTTGTTCATTCGTGAGTTTGGAAATTGGAGGTAAAACTCCAAAAGCATCCGCCGTTAAAAAGAAAATATTTTTTGGTGCTCCAGCCTTAGAAGGAACCATAATGTTTTCAATGTGATTAATTGGATAGGATACCCGCGTGTTTTCTGTAATTGATCCATCGGTATAATCTGGAGTTGATGTTTCTTCAATGAACCCAATATTTTCTAATAACGATCCAAATTTTATCGCATCATAAATTTGAGGTTCTTTTTCTTTCGATAAATCGATTGTTTTTGCATAGCAGCCACCTTCAAAATTAAAAACAGTATCATTGCTCCATCCGTGCTCGTCATCTCCAATTAATCTTCTATTTGGATCCGAAGATAATGTTGTTTTTCCCGTTCCTGATAAACCAAAAAAGATTGCAGTATCTCCATCTGCACCAACATTTGCGGAGCAATGCATGGAAAGAACATTTTTTTCATGAGGTAAGATGAAATTTAATACAGAGAAAATCCCTTTTTTAATTTCACCCGTATAACCAGTTCCACCAATGAGAATCATTTTTTTAGTGAAATTCAAAATTGCAAAATTGCTTTGACGAGTTCCATCCACCTCAGGATCTGCCTCAAAGCTTGGAACACATAGAATATGCCAATCCGGATTGAAATTTTCAATTTCCTCCTCAGAAGGACGCAAAAACATGTTGTAAGCAAACAAATTTGACCAAGGTTGCTCTGTTATAACACGGATATTCATTTGAAAAGACTCGTCCGCACAAGCACTTGCATCTCTAACATACATGTCAGTATCTTCCAAGTGATTTTTCATTTTTGCCTGTAATGCGTCAAATTGTTCAGGGCTAAAAGCAATGTTAATGTCTCCCCACCAAACGGCATTTTCTGTTTTCGAATCTTTTACAATAAATCGATCTTTTGGTGATCGACCAGTAAATGTTCCAGTTTCAATAGCCAACGCACCTGTATCCGTAAGCACTCCTTCACCAAGAATGATACTGTCTTCAATAAGTTCTGCTGGTGTTAAATTCCAATATTCTGTTGCTAGATTGTCTAAACCGATTGAGGTTCCAAGATCTGAATGTTTCCCAAATTTCCCAATTTTCTCCATGGTAGTTTTGTTAGGTTACTAATTTATTGCCTGCAAAATTAAACTTTCATAGCTCTTTACTATTCATTTTGTGACAATAGTTACTAACAGTGCTAATCTTTTACTGTTGACAAAAAAGGTGTGAAATTTAATAAAAAAACTGTATATTAACTTAGTGTAAGTTGGACACTAATACCCTGCTTTTTGGGCGTCATAACTTTTAAAAGTACCGCTCCCTGTCGCTAATAGTTCATTCTGACTATTCACTAATTCTGCCTCCATAAATATAATCGAATTACCTCGTTTTAAACATCGAGAAATACACTTAACAGAGGTGTTTAATGTTACAGGTTGGAGAAAAGAAATTTTCATTTCCAAAGTAGAGACAACTTTATTTTCGGAATAAACGAGTGATAGTGCACCAACTCCCAGTGTAGCATCTAAAATCGATGAAACAAAACCGCCATGTGCAGCCAAAGGTGTTGCTGCTAGTTCAGGTGAAACATTACAAAAGTAATGACAAATTCCAGGCTCAATGAGTTGGAAATCCATCGAAAGAAGTCTTCCGTATGCATTGTGTTCAATATACTTTTGAATAAGTGGATGCTCTACCATTTCCTATGCTAATCTTCTATTTATTAAATCGTTTACTTTTTTGTGGAAATGGGTTGGTTGAAATGTTCTCCAATCAAGATCGTCCAATTCTCCTCCCATATTAATGTACTGGTCGATATGTATTTGCTGAAATTCTTTTAGAACGTGCTCATGAAAATTAACCATTGCAATCCATCCATCTTCAATTTCATCAAACCATTCCTCATAATAACAATCGTCCGAATAGTGAAAATTCAATACATTTTCTCCAATTAAAATAAATTGTTGGATTCCTTCCTCAATCATACGCTCAATAATTTCTCTTTTGAAACGCATAATATCATTTTCAATAGCATCGTTCCATTCACCAATCAGTTCAATAATGGCATAGCCTTCATCATAATCTGCATAAAGAACTTTTAGGAAAAGCGTGGACGAACCAAATGAATCCCATTGGGGGTGAATGTAGTAATTGTAAATAGCATGACTAAATTCAAATTCACTGTATTCATTCCCATAAAAAGGAGATAAAGTATCTTCTGAAGCGACGTAATAACCACGCCAATTGAAATATGGTTCAACCTGATGCATGCACAAAATTAAAAGAAGAAAATGAATTCAATCAACTATTTGAAACTTTTGTTTTACATTTGATTTCAATTTAATCGTATCTCTTTATGAAGTCATTTATTTACGGCTTTTTAGTTCTTTTATTCGTTACATCGTGTAGTAATTCCAGCGATAAACCAATTGAAGATTTATTTACATCCTATGTGCAATCTAACAAGAAAATTGTTGCTTTTGGATCATTGAATGTGAAGCAGATCCTAACCAAAGCGGAATATTCATCCATTCCAAAATATGGTCAAATAATTGGAACACAAATTGAATCCTTTAAAAACACAATTAATTTAGATAAGCCTGTATTTTATGCTTTGGAAGGCCCATTAGATAGAGACGGAATACCTGCAGCGGTTTATATGTTTGCAGAAGCAAAAAATGAGGATTCAGTGGTTGGTAAACTTAAATCACTTGGCTATGAGATGCGTAAAGAAGAGGATTTGAATTATTTCCACCAAGGTGATTTTGGTATGTCTGTTCAAAAATCATTGCTTTTAGGAGTTTATAAACCCAATCACAAAGATTTTAAGGGACTTTTTGCAGGAATCCATAAACAAGTGAAAGAAGAAATGAAATCAGATAAAATTTCTGAAATCATTCATACTAAAGCAGATGTTGTTGCTGGCGTTAATTTAGAATCTATGTATGGAACATCAAGTACAGATTTGCAAAAATTACCGGCGGATAAAAAAGCGCTTATTTCCAATCTAGTGAAAGATTCCTATGTGTTAAATACCTTGAATTTTAACTCTGGTGAATTAGTTCTTCAATCTAAAAATTATTTTTCAACTGCCTTAGCACAACGCATGCCTCTTAAGCAAGTTCCGGCAACAAACGTTTTAAAAAACCTGGGTTCCGGAGATCCTCGCATTGGATTATTACTTAATATGGATTTCAATCGACTAAAATCGTTGATTACTGATTTTGGCTTGCAGGATGAATTAACCCAAGCAACCAATGATTTAGTTTCTTCCGATTCATCTTCTGTTGATATACTAGGTACTGTTTTCAATGGTCAATTTGGCGCTGTTGTATTCGAGGAATTAATGGAAGAAGGCGGACTAACTCCAAGTGTAAACGTATTGGTTGGTTTAGGAGCTCAAGGGAAAAATCAACTAGATAAATTGGGAATTCCCGGCATAAGTTTGTTGCAAAAAGAAGTGTTTGATTCACATGCT
>CAIUSK010000053.1 GCA_903901805.1 uncultured Flavobacteriales bacterium | reverse complement strand
CTACAGGAAATGCAGGAAGTCAAGGAACTCCTCCTCACACAGCTGGTGACTGGGAAATTACAACTGATTTGGGTTCTGCAAATCAAACTGCTTCTGCTCAAATTGCAAATTTAGTTCCAGCAGGACACACAACTGCAGCTAATGGATATGCAATCATTAATTCTGATGCAGCTGGTGGTGGTCAAACTCAAAACGCATGGATTTATTACACAGGTAACATCGACCTTACTGGTCAGCCTAGCGTAGTATTGACTTTTCAACAAACTCACAGAAGATTTGCTGAAACAACATTCGTTATTTATAGCTTGGATGGTGGAACAACTTGGATAGAAGTTGAAGTAAATGCTGATATGGTTACTAATACAAATACAACAAATCCAGACTTAGTACAAGTAAATTTATCAAGTCAAATTGGTAATCAAGCGTCTGTAAAAATTGGTTTCAAATACCTTGGTGATTGGGATTGGTTTTGGGCAGTTGATGATGTGAAAATTGTTACTCCTGAAGATTACGATTTAGAAATGTCTAATGTATACTGGGGATCAACAGGTTTCTGGGGTGCTCGTTTACCTTATTACCAAATTCCTTTAGCACAAGTTGCTCCAATTAATTTTGGAGGAATTGTTTCTAACTTAGGAGCTTTGGCTCAAAATGATGTTGTTTTCACTACTGCCTTGGCAAGTGGAGCATATACTGGAACTTCAGCGCCAAGTACATTGTTAGCAGGTTCTTTTGATACATTAGAAGTTACTGCAGCTTTAACTCCTCCTGCTTCTGTTGCTAACCACGTAGTTAATTTATCTGCATCTTCAGCTGCTACAGATGCTGCTCCTGCAAACAACGCAATTACAAGTGCTGCAACCATTTCTGTAAACAATTATGTGTACGCTAGAGACAATGGAACAATTGCTTCTGGTTCATTTAATGGAGGTTTGGCATTCGAAGTTGGAAATATTTTTGATATCGTTGCATCAGCAAATATAACTGCTATCAATGTTGTTGTAAACGCAGCAGCGGAAGCTGGAGCTCAAATGTATGTTAAATTATACTCTATAGATCCTGCAACAGGAGATTTTATTTATGTTGACGAATCAGATCCATACACTTTAACTACGGCTAACTTAGGTCAAACAGTATCTTTACCATTTATTAATGGTGCAGCAACTTTAAATGCTGGTGAATCTTATTTAGTAGTAGCTGGTTCATTAGGAGACGGTGGTGCATCTAATGACTTAGTTGTTGGAACTGCTGGTGTTTCTGAAGCACAAACATCTTTCTATTTAGATGAAGCTGGAACATGGTTCTACACAACTTCTACTCCAATGGTAAGAATGAATTTTGATCCTTCTGCTTCTATCAACGAAGTTGAAAATGCATTTGGATTGAATGTTTATCCTAATCCTGCTTCTGATGTTATTAACGTAACATTAAACAAAGAAGTAACTGCTACAGTTAATGTTGTTGACGTAACAGGAAAAGTGGTTAAAACATCAACTATCAATGGTACAACAACTTCTATCAATACAGCTGGATTGTCAAGCGGTGTTTACTATGTAAATATCACTGATGGTACTTCTGTATCAACTGAAAAAGTAGTTATCAAAAAATAATTTCTTTAAGAAAATAGGAAAGGGTCGCCAAAAGCGACCCTTTTTTTGTATATATTTGATTGTAACTTATTAATATCTAACAAATGAAAAGAATTTACTTATTGTTTCTGTGTTCTATAATTGGAGGTAATTTAACGGCTCAGTTGCCTAGTCAGAGTATTCAAACAAAAAATAAATACGCGAGTTTTGAGGCTCCTATTAAACCAGTTCAATTAACTCAACAGAAAGGTGTGGTAATTTGGCAAAATGATTTTTCTGTTGGTTCGGATTGGGTTTATGATAATACATCTTCTCCATACCTAGATTGGACAATTACGACAAATGCGGATACTATTCCGGTGACAACATTGAGTCCTGCTGTTTTTACTTCCGTAAATAATGGGTTTGCATTTATTAATTCTGATGCACAAGGGCAAAGTGGTACCCAAAATGCAAACATGACTTATACAGGATCTATTGATTGTTCAGCCTATTCCAATGTGAGTATTGTCTTTGAGCAATCCTATCGTACTTATTTAGATACTCGAATTATAAGAGTAAGTAATGATGGCGGTACAATTTGGACTGATTTTATTGTAACGGACGGAACAGAGCCAACCGCTCAAAACTCTCCAAATCCAGATATTTATTCCATCAATATATCTTCGGTAGCGGGTGGTCAAGCCAATGTTAAGGTTCAAATCAATTACCAAGGAAACTGGGGTTGGTATTGGGCAATTGATGATATGAAAATTATTGAAACGGATCAATATGACTTAAAATTACAGACAACATCATTTGGTACAGACGGTGCTTTTGGAGCACGTTTACCTTATTTTCAGATTCCAACGGCTCAAATTGCACCAATTAATTTTGGAGGTGTGATTAAAAATATTGGAGTTCAAGACATCAATGATGCTGGATTTACAGCGGTTGTAACCGGTGCTAGTGGCTTTTATTCTGGAGTTGGTGGGCCAATTGTTATTCCTGCTGCTACACAAGATACCATTTACTGTTCAACAACGTTTACTCCTGCTGCTACAAGTTCAATTTATTCAGTGCAAGTTGCTGCAACTACAGTTAATAGTGAGCCCGATGTTGCCAATAATGTTCTCCCAAATTTTCAAATAAATGTAAATCCTTTTATTTATGCCAGAGATAATGGTCAAATTTTGGGTGGCATTAGTAACTCAGGAGAAGGATATGAAGTTGGGCATATTTTTGATATTTTTTCTTCCGCCACATTATATGGAATTGATGCAGTAATTAACGCATCATCTGAGCCAGGTGCAGAAATATTTGTTAAATTGTACTCAACAGATCCTGCCACGGGTGATTTTATATTTGTTGAAGAGTCTTCATCCTATGTTATTACTCAAGCCGATTTAGGTCAGTCAGTTAGTCTGCCATTAGCAACACCTATTACCTTAAATGCAAATGACTCATATCTTGCAGTTGTTGGTTCTTACGGCGATGGTGGTGCGACGAATGATCTAGTTGCTGCTTCCTCAGGGGCATCAGAACCTCAAACTTCATTTTATTTTGATTATACCGATAACACATGGTATTATACCACTTCTAATGTTATGGTTCGAATGAATTTTGATCCGTCATTATCTGTAAATACCCTTGCGAAAGAAAACGGATTATTAGTTTATCCTAATCCCGCTCAAGAGGTAATTACTATTCAATTAAAAGAAGAAATAGATGCTACATTCACTTTAATGGATTCAAAAGGTGTTGAGGTAAGGTCTAATGATCTAACGGGGTTATTTACAACAATAAATACCACTGGTTTATCAAATGGGATTTATTTCCTTAGCATTAACGATGGAAATTCAACATCAACAACTAAAATTATTTTAAATAACTAAGGTTCATTGAACTTTTCTAAAGCGGGATTTCCTTTTGGTTGTCCCGTTTTATTTTTAATCTACATTTAGAGAATCGATTATTCTTTCATAAACTTCAACGCACACCAGTTTTCTTCTGATTTTTGTTCGGTAAAAGTTAATCCTAGGTCTTTGGCAGCTTGTTTTAAATCTTCGGCATCTGAATTAAAAAATCCACTTAGAAATAATGTTCCATTCTGTTTTAGCTTTTCAGAATAGGAGGGAAGGTGACGCATCAATATATTGCGATTGATGTTTGCTAAAATGATATCAAATTCGTTTTCAGAAATGCAGTCCATGTCTCCACATCTTCCTTCGATTTTCGCGCATGCATTGCGTTCAGCATTTTCAATCGTGTTTTCTACCGACCAATCTTCAATATCTACAGCTAAAATGGAGTTTGCTCCCAATTGTTCTGCCAGAATGGCTAAAATACCCGTTCCGGTTCCCATGTCTAGAACTCTGTTACCTTTCACCTCTTCTTCTAGTAAAAATGAACACATTAAGCGCGTAGTTTGGTGATGCCCCGTGCCAAAAGACATTTTAGGCATGATTTCTATAATGCGCTTTTTTGCTAGAGATTTATCATGAAAAGGAGCTAGAATAGAGAGTTCATCACCCACGTGCACGGGTTCAAAATCGGATTCCCATTTGGCATTCCAATTTTCTTGTTCAATGAATCGTTCAGAAAGAGTGTATTCTACTTCACTCGTAAAATTTTCTACGAAAAGTGCAGTAATGACTGATTCAACGTATTCATTTGCTGGAATATAAGCCAAAATACCTGTTTCGGTATCGACAAAGCTAT
>CAIUSK010000052.1 GCA_903901805.1 uncultured Flavobacteriales bacterium | reverse complement strand
TAACTCGAGCTTCTGAAAAAGTATTTCTTTTAAATTTTCCTGCTTTTTTATTTAAGTGATTTCCATTCTGAATAGAACTGACTTAAGAATTCTTCCATGAAAAGATGGCGTTCACGTGCAAGGTTTTTAGCGGTTTGTGTATGCATTCGATCCTTTAATAGAAATAGCTTCTCATAAAAATGATTCACCGTATGACTAACAGAATTTTTGTATTCATCTGCTGTTTGATGTAAAACCGGGGCAACGTCCGGTACATATAATGGTCTGTTTTTACTCCCTCCATAAGCAAAAGCACGCGCAATTCCTATAGCTCCAATAGCATCCAAACGATCTGCATCTTGAACAATTTGAGCCTCAATTGAATCGGTGGAATCTGAAACTTTTGCACCTTTGAAAGAAACTTGCGATACAACAGCCACAACTCTTGAAGTCACCTCCAAAGAAGCATCTAATTTGAAAAGGATTTCTCTAGTAAGTTCACTTCCTGCATTCCAATTTCCACCGTTGTATTTATGATCAGAAACATCGTGCAATAAAGCCGCTAGCTCTATCACCAATAAATCACCTCCCTCCTTTTCTTGAATTATTTTCGAAAGTTTCCATACACGCTCAATATGATGCCAATCATGACTCCCTTCATTCTCTTCGAATTTATCCTTGATAAATCGAGCAACTTTTTCTACTAATTCATTCATTTTAATCTGTACAAATTGAATCTTTGGGACGTATCGCTGGATTCCATGAAAACCCTTTGATAAATTGTTCTTCCTTATTGATTTTATCCATCGGATAAAATTTACCATCTGGTTTATCGATATAACTGACGCCTTTTACTTCACCGCTATCCAAATCCAAGCGCAAATCACCCGCATACAAGCGATTCATCCCCTTTCTTTTTATAATCAACGATGTATCAGTATTTTTTTCTTCTTGTGGAAAGAAAATAGTCCAAGCGTTGCCATTTACATGGGCTGATTTAAGTTTTTGATTTTCAAAAAAAGCAACCATATTCCGCCCAGATAACTGATTGTAAAAGTTACCAGAATCAAGTTCCATTAAGGCGGAGCTATTTTCAAAAATTTCAATTTTTTGTAAAACGGTATCCTTAAAATGCACCACCATTTTATTTCCTTTAAGCTCCGTGTTTTCAGACCAGGCAATTGGATTATTAAAAAGAAACAATTGATTGAGCGTTTCACTAAAAGTTACACTATCTGAAACAGCTTGTAATTGTCGATTGAAAATCTTAACATTTCGATATCCTTGTGTTAATTGTTTCTGCAAAGTATCCGTTTTCGTTATCAAGGTGTCTGCAAAAACGAATAATGTATCTTCCTTATCAATTCTCGTAACACAGGCACCACCGGTGATAATACTCGTTTTATTCAAGTCATCATTAAGGATTTTTCCACCTTGAAAAACCATGTTTTGAGACTTATCTTCAAAATAGCTATTTCCTTTAGACTTAAATTGTTTTAAAATCGGATCGTACTCCAAGGTGTCGCCTTTAATAATTTTCTGATCCTCATATACTTCTGCATTGCCTATAAGAACTCCAGCTCCCGAAAGAACGTTATACCAGCCTTTGTTACAATAAAATTCTGATTTTCCTTTGACAATTTTTGTTGGCCCATAAAAACGCGCAACTTGACTGCCATAAGAAAATTGCAAGGTATCCGTTTGCATGCTCAAATCATCCTTTCGGTAGTTCACATTTCCACTGAAAAAAAAAATCTTTTGATTCTGGATAAAAATATCCAACTTTACTTGTCAACCTCTCATTAGATGTTATACTTTCAATAACTCCATTCCGCCTATACACACCTTTTCTTGCACGCAAATCATAATCCATAGAATCAGTTGAAATCTTATATTCCATATCCCGAACACGAACATTACCCCATAATTTTGCAAAACGCGTTTTTCCTCTAAACAATAATGAATCACAGAAAAGATTAATGTCTTTGGAATCAAGCTGAACTTGACCATAGGCAATTACAACTTGTTCTTTATCAAAGAAATGAGCGGAATCGCAATACATAACACTCCCCTTATATTTAAAATTCACTGGGCCAATTAATCGATGTGCTTTTTTCTTGGCATGATACTCAATCATGGATGCACCTTCAATCAACTCCAATAAGTCGGGCTCGTTTTGAGCATTGAGAGTCTGATTATAAAATAGAAAAAGTGTACAAAGAAACAGAATTCGTATGTACCTATTTATATTCAATGTTTTGTAATTAGTGTTTGGCTTCTATCCGGACCAACCGAAACAATTGTAATTGGAACCTCCAATAATTCTTCCAAAAGAGAAACATATTGTTTCAATTCTTTTGGTGCATTATCATAAGAATTTAGTTCTGTTAAGTCACAATTCCAACCTGAAACATCCTTGTAAATTGGTTCAATTGATTGATCACAAATAGAAAACGGAAATTCATCTGTAATATTGCCATTTACATTATAATGGGTACAAATTCGAATGGTATCAAAAACACTTAAAATATCTGCTTTCATCATCGATAATTCAGTTACTCCATTGATCATAATAGCGTATTTCAACTGAGGAATATCTATCCAACCACAGCGACGCGGTCTTCCTGTTGTAGAACCAAATTCTCTTCCTTCTTGACGAATTTTTTCGCCTACCTCATCTAATAATTCGGTTGGAAAAGGTCCACTACCAACTCGGGTACAATATGCTTTAAAAATCCCAATTACTTTACCGATTTTTGTTGGAGCGACACCCAAACCTGTGCACGTTCCAGCTGTAATTGTATTGGAGGACGTTACAAATGGATATGTTCCAAAATCAATATCAAGCATAGTTCCTTGAGCTCCTTCCGCTAAAACAGATTTTCCCGATTTAAGTACTTTATTGATATAATGCTCACTGTCCACGATAGTGAATTGTCTCATAAATTCAATTCCTTCCATCCAAGGCCCCTCAAGTTCCGATAAATCGAACTCAAAACCTTCAAAATGTTTCAAAATACCCACATGTTTTTCAACTAATGCATCATATTTTGCTTTAAAATCAGGTTCTAAAATATCTCCTACGCGAAGCCCATTTCTACCTGTTTTATCCATATATGTTGGACCAATTCCCTTAAGCGTAGATCCTATTTTATTTTTTCCCTTAGCCGTTTCTGACGCGGCATCTAACAAGCGGTGGGATGGTAAAATTAAATGTGCTTTTTTAGAGAAAATCAAGCGTTCTTTTACGGGAATTCCAACAGCAATTAGTTTTTCAATTTCAATTTTAAGAACTACTGGATCTATAACGACACCATTTCCAATTACATTTAGTACATTATCACGAAATATTCCAGAAGGAATTGTGTGAAGTACAAATTTCTTTTGATCAAATTCTAAAGTATGACCAGCATTTGGACCACCCTGAAATCGAGCAATATAATCATATTCTGGTGTCAGAACATCAACGATTTTTCCTTTTCCCTCATCTCCCCATTGAAGACCTAATAAAACATCTACCTTCATTATTATTTATTAAAATGATTTATAGCCTCCTGAAGCGATGGATAAATACTAAAAACCTCATACAATTTGGAGATTTCTATTAATTTTTTAATTCCTTCATTTGGGTTAGCAAGAACAACATCACCGTTATTAATGCGAGCACGCGTCATTGTTTTAATGATAAATGCTATTCCACTAGAATTTGTGTGTGTCAATCCTGAAAGATCAAAAATCACATTCCAAGCAGCCAATTGACTCGTTTGCTCTTTTAACACATCCAAATCTAAATCAGATAGAATTCTACCTTCCAGAGCAATTACTATTGAATTAGCTACATTTGTCAATTTCAATTGGATACTCATAATTAATTTGTATTTTTTTCTCCATAAAAATAGAGAGAATGATGGTGAATTTTTACACCAAAAACTTCTTCAATAGTGGCCTTAATTTGTTGTATTCTAGGGTCACAAAACTCCATTACTTCACCTGTATCAGTGCAGATAACGTGATCATGTTGTTTAGAGCCGTGAGATTTTTCAAAATGAGCAATGTTTTTT
>CAIUSK010000051.1 GCA_903901805.1 uncultured Flavobacteriales bacterium | reverse complement strand
TCAATTCCGAGGGGAAATTATCCTTGATAATAATTTAAATGTTTATATTTCTAGTACCACAGCATCGTCTAATTTTCCTGTTGTTTCTGCTAGTCAAACTGCATTATCTGGTAGTCAAGACGCTGTTGTTTTTCGATTGAATTCAACCCTTAGTTCGTTGGTTTGGAGTACTTATTTTGGTGGTTCAGGACTTGAAACTGGAAATTCTGTAACCGTTTCATCAAATGGTTTTGTTTATGCAGCAGGTGGAACATCCTCTTTTTCATTACCTTTTTCAACGGGAAATGACCTTTCATTCAATGGGGGTATTTCGGATGGATATGTCTTGCGATTAAATCAAAATAATGGCCAATTTGTATCTGGAACTTATATGGGGCTGGGCGAATATGACCAGACTTATTTCGTGGATACAGATATTGATAATTTCGTGTATGTGTATGGCCAAACGGAATCAGATTGGACAATATCAGCTGGTTGCTATGGTACGCCAAATTCTGGTCAGTATGTTCGTAAATACACTTCCGATTTGAATACTATTTCTTGGACAACCATGATTGGGGCAGCGCATGGGCATGTTGAAATTTCTCCAACAGCATTTCTTGTATCAGATTGTTACGATATTTACTTAGCCGGGTGGGGTGGGGTCTTAAATCAAAGTGATCAAGCAACTTTTTCTACCAGTAGCAATTTTCAGTGCACGCCAGATGGTTTTCAATTAAATACTAGTGGCAATAATTTTTATATAGCAGTGCTTGATCAAGATGCCAGCGCATTAAAATATGCTACGTTTATGGGGGGCACGAACAGTAGTTATAATCATGTAGATGGTGGAACGAGTCGTTTTGATAAATCGGGAAGAATTTATCATGCTGTTTGTGGAGCTTGCGGCGGAAATGATTATGGTTTTACAAGTACGCCTGGTAGTTGGTCTCCTACCAATAACAGTTCTAATTGCAATATGGCAACCTTTAAATTTGAATTAAGTACCATTCAGGCAGCAGCAGCTCAACCAGCACCATTAATTTGTATACCACAATCTGTTTTTTTCCAAAATAATAGTACAAATGGTAACGCATATTCTTGGGATTTTGGTGATGGAAATACCTCCACAGAATTTGAACCAATTTATCAATACACGCAACCAGGAATTTATGATGTAACATTGGTTGTGTATGATACTAATGGTTGTTTTAGCTCGGATTCAGTTACAATTACCGTCACCATTGGTGATTTTGAAGGAGGAGTTGTTCAACCCGTTAATCCGATTTGTCCGGGTGATTCATACCAATTTGATGCTTTTGGTGGTGCAAATTACAGTTGGACACCTGCCAATTTATTAGACAATCCCAATGTCTCCAATCCAACTGCATCCATCACAGTAACAACAACCTTTACAGTTGTTATTTCAGATAGTTGTGGTTCGGTTAGCGTTCCGGTTACGCTTCAGGTTTTTGATAATGCAATGACCATTACACCCGACACAAGCATTTGTTTGGGTGAGTCTGTTCCTTTGGCTGTAACAACATCCGGCACAGTTTCTTGGTCGCCTGCACAGTTCCTCAATAATCCAAGTAGCCTCACACCAATTGCAACACCAACATCAACAATTACCTATTTAGCGCAGGTTATAAGTGCAGATGGGTGTTTGAACGAGGATTCTGTTACAATAACTGTATATTTCAATCCACCCGTTCCTATAATGGTAGATACATTTAATTTGTGCTATGGATCAACAGCTGCTATTACAATTTCTGGGGGAGACAGTTATGTGTGGAACCCAAGTCCAACCTTAACACCATGGGTAGGGCCACAAGTTGAATCCAACACATTAATTAATCAATGGTATTATTGTGATGTGACCAATGCTTGCGGAACGGTGCAAGATTCAATTTTGGTTCAAGTTGTTCAAGCCGCAATAACAGCAGGAAATGACACCATTATTTGTCCGCGTGAAACTGCTACTATTTGGGCAAATGGAGCAAGCTATTATCAATGGTTGCCTTCTAATACGGTTGTTTCGGTAAATGGCAACGTGGCACAGGTACGACCAACACAAAGTACAAATTATATGATTATTGGTACGGATTTAAATGGCTGCAAAGACACGGCTTTTGTAGAAGTTGCCTTATTTTCTTCACCATCAATAACCCTAACGCCAGATGTGAATGCATTTTATGGCGATGAAATACAGTTGTCAGCTCAAACACATAATCCCGGTGTGTATACTTGGAGTCCGCCAGAATTTCTATCCTGTATAAATTGCCCAAATCCGGTTGCAACGCCCAATCAAAACATAACCTATTTTGTTGATTTCACAGATATAAACGGCTGTTCTTCTTCGAGTTATGTGACAATAACGTATGATGCTGTAGTGTATGTGCCAAATACATTTATTCCCGATGATGATGGACTAAATGATGTATTTCAAGTGTATGGGGGAAATATAAAACAAATGGAATGTCTGGTATTTAATCGATGGGGAGAACTTGTTTCCACTTTAAATTCCACCAATGATAGTTGGGATGGAACGTATAAAGGGGAGAAGTGTCAAGATGGAACCTATACTTGGAAATTAACGTATCAAGATTTTCTTTTTCGCAAGTATCAACTTACAGGGCACGTGAATTTGTTACGTTAATTCGGCTCCTAAAAGTCTTACTAAATCATGAATGTTTTGTTCCCACAACAGTTTGCTATCTTCTAAATCATCCTCCTCCGCGAAATCTGTAACTGTTAAGCAAACTATGTTGGTCATGGTGTCTGATTCAAAGCTCATTTCAAAATACGATTCAGCATCTTCGTCGTTTAACCATTTAAATCGAATTCTTGAACCAGGTTTCAGGACTTGAAGCTTCGCTTTTTCAGAGGATCCATTCCACCAAAATTCGTAAATATCATTTTGGGCATTTACATTTTCTGCAAACCATTCACTAAGTCCAGAGGGCGTTGTTAGTTTATCTTCTAAAACCCTTGGAGAAGTTTTAAGTAAAAATTCAATTTCAAATTTTGTCTTCATGGTGCTGAATTAAAATATCTTTGTAAAAATGACCTAGGCAATGTAATCAATTTTTTTCTATTTCAATGCGTAAACTTTTCGAAAATTCAGGAAATCAACTTTTTAAGTATCGTGGACAAATTCCGATAGTGTTGGTTCTGATTGCAATTATAGTGATTTACCGCTATCCAAACGTTACTGTTTTTACTCTTTTTTTTGGAAAAAAAACGACAATTTTCATTACTGTTCTTTTTGTTTTTTTCGGGCATTTAATGCGAGCTTTGGTTGTGGGAACAAGGGGAATGCATACTTCTGGTAAAAATCGAGATCAACAAGTTGCACATCAATTAAACAACACAGGAATATACTCCATGGTCAGACATCCCTTATATTTAGGTAATTTGATTATTTGGTTAGGTGTTTTTGTTTGGGTAGGTAACTTTTGGTTTTTACTTATGGGGATAGTCTTTTTTGTTTTACTTTATTTTCCAATTATACAAATTGAAAATGATTTTTTGGCAGATAAATTTGGTGAAAAATACCACGAATGGTCTATTAAAACACCTTTATTTCTTCCAAATCCACTTCTCTATAAAAGATCAACAAATCCATTTTCGTTCAAAATGGTTTGGAAAAATGAATATCCCGGAATTGTTTCTTCGCTAAGCAGTCTCTGGTTTATTTCGTTTATGCGTTTGATGTTTTCTGAACAGAAGGTAACTATTTCAACTCCATTACTCGTTTTTGCTCTCAGTATTGCATTATTTGGCTTTGGGTCCAGGTATTTGAAACACAAAACACATTTCTTCCCGAAGTTGGGGTAGTCCTTCTTGGATAATTAGGTGTTTACCACTCCCTAATCTTTATCAACTTCGACCAGCGCGCGTTTGTATAAGGAAAAACGACTTTGCGAAAAATGGGGTATAGCAATCGCGTGAAAAACTTAGCCGTTTTGTAAATCTTCCCTATTTGCCAAGTAACTGAAATGTGCTGAACACCATCTTCTGTTAGAACAACATAGTTTTTTGAATAATACGTTGGCAACAAATCTTGAACTGCATCCGGACCAGGGAATTCATGCAAGACTCTAGCATGAGCTAATTCATAGGATTTTTTCGCAAAATGTTTCCGGAGTTTTTTCCATCTTTTGTGCTTGATACAGTTGCAAAAGTTACAATTCTTTGAACACGATTTACTTAAGAATAAGTCGGTATTGAAATCATCTTTTTGCAAGTGAATGGTGGTATACGTCGAATAAATTCCGCCAAGTGGCAATTCAAGTCGATTTAATGAATCTGGAGCAAATTGTCCTTTCTCTCTATGAAAGAAAAAATGTTGGGAAAGGGGTTCTGTGTATGGATCGTAATGAACGAGCACTTCATAATCTTCAATGGGAAGCGTGGGAACAAGATACGATGATTCAACGTGTTTTAATTGATTATTTCGATCATTCAAAAATATCGGGAAAGTATATGATTCGTTTGGATCTAAATTTACGATACTTGGGTAACCTCGATAAAGTGATGTGTCCATTTCCAGCTCAATGGGATCGGTATAAACTTGCTCATAAAAGTCGCCTGACGAAGGGAAGATTCCAGAACCAGAACTAGTAACTTTATACCATTGTAATTGAATGATGCGCTTTCCTCTGTTTTGGGCAGACGGAATAACTATGGCATGCCGAATTGAGTCAAGATTTGTGAAAACCACATTCCATTGAATGATGTTTTTTGTGTTTGCTGCAGCCGATGCAGGTCGTAGCTCAATAGATAGGTAAATTGGTCGAAGGTTTGCGAATGATGTCTCTACCAATACTATTGCGAACAATACAAGTATAATTGCTTTTTTCATTTTTTGTTAATCATGGAACATTTTGGGATAGCGAGGAGCATTTTCTACAAGGGTATTCCATTCTTTCCACGTGTAATAGCGATTTTCAAATTCAAGTTCGCCATCGCTGTAAACGATTAATTGCGCATTTTGGCCATTTTCAGTAAGTGATATACGGGCATAACAATCCTTCATTTCTAT
>CAIUSK010000050.1 GCA_903901805.1 uncultured Flavobacteriales bacterium | reverse complement strand
TTCGTTTCGTTGGTCAATTTCATTTCTTCTTTCGTATATCCATTTTCCAAGAAAACATCACATTGCGGAATACAATTTTTATCAATCGGATACTTGTAGGCCATATCTCCTTCTTTTCCTGCGCGTTCATTCTCCATTTGTTCCACCGCTTTCACCCCTGTACCTGTGATAGATTGATACGTGGAAACAATGGCTCGTTTGATTCCATATTTTCTATGTAGCGGCGCCATCACCATTACGAGTTGAATGGTGCTACAATTTGGATTAGCAATAATTTTATCTGATGAGGTTAGTTCATTGCCATTAATTTCTGGAACAATCAGTTTTTTGGTAGGGTCCATTCTCCATGCCGATGAATTATCAATCACAGTGGTACCTGCCTCAGCAAATTTTGGTGCCCATTCTAACGATGTTTCTCCTCCTGCTGAAAAAATAGCCACATCTGGTTTCATATCAACTGCCGTTTGTAAGCCAACAACCGTGTATGAATTGCCATTATAGTCTACTGATTTTCCAACTGATTTTTCCGAAGCGACAGGAATTAATTCCGTTACCGGAAAGTTTTGTTCCTTCAATACTTCAAGCATGACATTCCCAACCATACCTGTTGCGCCAACTACCGCTACTTTCATAGATGTTTGATTTCAAATTCTTTTGTAAAATTAATACAAACCGCTACATAAGAGATTTAAAAAATCACAAAGTTTAAGTGCTCCGTTGTTTAAAAAGTATCTACCGATTCAAAGTTGTTTCTTTAAAACGTTTTTCCGATGCTTAAACCGGCCCACGGCATGATTTTCTGACCAAAAATGGCAGCTTCGCCAAATGTTGAATAATCAGCTGCAAATGTAAATCCGGGTAGGACAGGGGTAAATGTGGCACGGAAAAACAATCCATTTTCCATCGAATGGTAGCGATATCCCACGCGCAGGGATGGATAAACAAATGATTCGGTGATTGAATAATTATTTTCCTCGCTTTTCAGGTTTAACCCTGAAACACCAATTCCAAGTTCTAATTTATGGGGAAGGTTTTTGTTGCGCTGAAAGTCAATCAACAGGTTGTAGGAAAGTGGAATAGCAAATACACGCAAATAGGTCCAAGGAAATTGATTTAAGAAAAGTACTCCTGCACTTATTGAATGGTTCATTCCATTTGATTTATGATTTAGAATTCGATCATACCCCAATGTTCCGTATAGAGCCTGACCGAAAATATCGATGAAAAGTGCATTGGCCGCCGATCCTTTTTTACTTGTATGCATATCTCTATCGCCAATTTCGTAAGTTAAAGATACTCCACAGTTCATCCCGGAATAATTCGCTTTAATCGGATAGGTACCCCCAACCAACCAGGGATCTCCAGTGCTAAATTGAATGGAATCACTTTTAGTCCATTGATAACCCAAATTAAATCCTGCCCTTAATTTTGAATTACCAAATCGTGCGATGGGGTAACTTGCTTTTAGTTGCAAGGAGGCTCCCCATAGATCAGAATGTAAATGATCCCTGTCAGTGACATTCCACATGGGGATTTTTGATTGAATTGTCAGGACAGACAAATTATACGACAAGCCAACAGTTGAACTGATTTGTAAATTTTCCCAAAGGGTTGAATGATTGAAATGAGAAAGTAAAGTATTCCAATGAAATTGAAATAATACGCCTAATCCTGAATTTTTGGACGATAGTTTATTGAATACAGGTAAGGTATCTATAACATTTCCGGATTGATCGATGGAGAAGATTTCGGATTCATTTTCAATGTGAGCCTGATCCGTTTTGTAATTCATTCCCACGCTCCAAAACCGACTGGGTCGATAGATAAAACTCAAATTTCGATAGGTTCCGGGATGGATGTGTTTGGTAAAAACCCCCATTTTTGCAGCAAATGAATCGATGTAATACCGATTAAGTTCAGTCATGCTTTGTCGCTGATATCCGATTGAATATTCAAACGAAAACCGGGTTGGTTTTTTTACTGAATCGTTTTTCTGAGCGGTAAGATGAAAAGAGAAATAGGTGATAAATACACAAACAAAAATACGAGTCATTGAGTTAATTTACTTTTAAACAATTAATGGAAGAGTTAAGTTACAGGGCGAGAGTATATTTCCATTTGAAATTTTAACTTTGGTGGTCAGAAATAAAAACGTATTATTCT
>CAIUSK010000049.1 GCA_903901805.1 uncultured Flavobacteriales bacterium | reverse complement strand
GGGTAAAAGAATGAAAGTAAAAGAAAACAATAAAATATATGCAAGCAAACGCATTTGCAAATGTAGGGAAAAATTCGGAAGAAAATTATTTCATTTCAAAAACCATTTCAGAATAATGTTCTGGAAGCAGGTATTTATTGGCAATATCTAAAATTTCTTCAGCGGTAACCTTATCGATTCCTTCTTGAATTTCTTGGATAGTATCGATTTGATTAAATAATAGTAAACTCTTTCCTAATCCAATCATTAGCCCTGAATTGCTATCTAAACTTAATGCTAAATGACCTTTTAATTGTTGTTTTGCTTGATGTAATTGAAGCGTGGATAATTTTACATCGCGCAAACGTTTAAGTTCCTTTTTCACCAAGTCAATTGATTTAAGTAGGTATTTCTGGTCTGTTCCTAAATAAACACTCCAAAATCCTGTTTCCACATAGGGGTTGTAATTAGCTTCTACATTATATGAATACCCATATTTTTCTCTGATTGAAAGAGTTAGTCTTGAATTTAACGCCGGACCTCCTAAAATATTGGTTAATAAATTCATTCCTTTTCGCTCTTCATCGGAATAATTAGGCGCAATGGAACCAATTATCGCATGTACTTGATAATTAGCTTCTTGAGTCCAGATGTTAAATGATTTAAAATCAGAAAACGGATTATTAACCTGCTGCTTCTCCCCTTTTCTAAAATTCCCGAAATGCTTTTCTAAAAGCGCTTGTAGCTTTTTTTGCGGAATTGGACCAACAAATGAAATAACACCATTTTGTGCTGTTAATAAACGATCCACATAACGCTGTAAATCTTCAGAGGTAAAAGACTGAACACTTTCTTTTGTACCTAAAATATTGTTTCCTAATGGATGATTTTTAAATAATTGAGCTTCAAAATCATCAAAAATCTTATCACTTGGACTATCCAAATAGGAATTTAATTCATCTAAAACTATTTCCTTTTCTTTTTCAATTTCCTTAACCGGAAAATTAGAATTCATTGTTATATCAGCCAATAATTCTATAGTCCGCTCTGTATGTTCATTTGTAAAAGATGCATGAATGCACAATTCTTCCTTGGATGTAAAAGCATTGAGTTCACCCCCTACCGTGTCCAGTCGCGAAAGTATATGAAACGGTTTTCTTTTTGATGTTCCTTTAAATAAGCAATGCTCCAAAAAATGGGCTAATCCAACCTCGTTTTCTTCCTCGTATCTTGATCCGGCCAAGAAAGTAAGACCTATGTGGGCAACATAAGTAGGAGTATATAAGTACACGACGCGCATACCATTTGATAGTTCGAAACAGATAGGATGTAATTCTTGCACCTTAGGGATTTTTACGATAAATAGTCCAATTCGTTTTATTCGATTCGTATACAATGCGGTCGTGTAAACGAGAGGGTCTTCCCTGCCAGAATTCAATCAAATTTGGTTTTAATGCATAGCCGCCCCAATGAGATGGCCGAGAAATTTCACCTATAAACGATTCACTGTTTTCTATGAAACGATCTTCCAGTTCTTTTCTTTCTGTTAATTTTTCGGATTGAAAAGAAGACCAGGCTCCTATTTGACTTTCTCTAGGTCTCGAAGCAAAATAAGTATCGCTAATTGAACCATCAATTATCGAAACCGTTCCTTCAATTCTAATTTGTCGTTGCTGGCCGGGCCAAAAAAACAACATGCAAGCATTTGAATTAACAGCTAATTCTTTTCCTTTTTGACTCAAATAATTGGTGTAGAAAATAAACTCTCCTTGTATCAGTTCTTTTAGATAAACCACGCGTGAACTTGGCTTAAGTGTGTTCGAATCAACCGTTGACAAAACCAAAGCATTTGTTTCTGGTTCTTTGTGCTCTAAAGCATCTTTAAACCATAATTCAAACAACTCTAATGGATTTTCAGGGAAATAATCCAAGAGATTTCCAGAATCAAAATCTTGGTGATCATTGCGTAAATTTTCTAGAAACTCACTCATTTATTCTGTCTCAGTGGCATCATGCTCGTCAATAATCTCACTCTCCTCATCATCATCCTCATCACTGCCGGGAGCAGAATAAAAATTTCCATTGGTTGGAATATCTTCTATTTCTTCTACTTTAGGTAAAATTCGTGATTCAGGTGCCGCTTCAGTATCATCATTAAACGGGAAAATTTCAACAATTGGCGAAACAGTAATTGAAGGAATTTCAAAGTCAACCATATAAGCAGCCATACTTTCTTGAATACGATCAAATGCATCTTTAACAGAATGAGCAGACACCAAAAATTGTTGAGCTATTTTCTTGCTTTTTTCGCCATCTTCATCTACTTTGTCATAGGTGATTTTACATTTATACCATGTGTCCGCATCATCATAAACAAAAATATCATGTAGTTCTGTTCTGGAAATTCCAACAACATTAAATTCACCACGAATTCTTGAGCCTAATTCTTCATATATTCTTGCTTCGGCATCTGTAAATGACATTGCTGCAAGTAAATATGGTTCAGAAACACGTTTAAATGTTCCATTTTCTAATTGTCGAGTATATTTTACTTTAACGGTAAACCAACTATTCATAGGATAAAATTATTTCTACAAATATAATCATAGAATTGTAGTTTCAGAAGTTCATAAAAGGGTATTAAATAACTTTTATCGATAATTCCATAGAAAATTGGGCAACAAGTACATGATTTAAATCAAAAGCACTTACCTCAATAAGCTGGTTTTTTCTTTGTTTTTCGTTACAACTATCTAAAAGTGCTTGTTCGATAAGTTGACCTTGACTACAGAAAAAGGTAATGTTTGTTTCCGCTCGTTGAATAAACTCAACGTTCATAGATTTGAATGAAAAAGAGATTTTTTTGTTGTGTTTTTCAGCAAAATAAAAAGCATGAATGCCAGCGGCTACATCGGCTCCAACGGCCAATGCTCCAAAGTACATGGAATTAAGGTGGTTTTTTGTGCGTCTCCTTAAATTAATCTTCACATATACTTCATTTGAATTTATCGATATCAGTTTAGGTCTAACAAAATAAAGCAATGGAATCTTGAAAACCCCAAGCCAAAACAATTTCCAACGAATAGCTGAAAGTGTTGGTGCTGAATGATTTTTCATTTTTATTTACAATTTTATTAAAAGTACACAGTTATATTTTAATATTGATTAATTTCGTTTGATTAAAGAAAAAGTGTCCGATTCTATAGTTATAATTCCAACGTACAATGAACTTGAGAACATTGATAAAATGGTCAAGACTCTAATGGAATTACCCAAAGAATTTGATATATTATTTATCGATGATAACTCTCCAGATGGAACTTCGGATGCCATAGCGCAACAAATGGAGTTCTTCCCCAATCGAATTTTCTTAGAAAAAAGAGCCGGTAAACTTGGTCTTGGGACCGCCTACATTCATGGATTCAATTGGTCATTAAAAAGAAATTATGAGTTCATTTTTGAAATGGATTGTGATTTTTCACATGACCCAGCTGACTTAATTCACCTCTATGAAACTTGTAAGAATGGTTCAGATTTAAGTATTGGATCAAGATATGTTACTGGAGGAAAAGTTAAAAATTGGCCTTGGGATCGTATTTTAATGTCCTATTTTGCCAGTGTTTACGTTCGGTTGATACTATGGATATCTATAAAAGATACAACTGCTGGTTTTAAATGTTATCGAAGAAAAGTTCTTGAATCGATTAACTTTGATGTAGTAATTTTCAAAGGATATGCTTTCCAAATTTGTATGAAATATGCAACACATAAACTAGGATTCAAAATTACAGAAGTTCCAATAACATTCATAGATAGGCTTTATGGTCAGTCAAAAATGTCCAGTGGAATCTTTAAAGAAGCTTTTTTTGGAGTTTGGAAAATGCGAAAAATAAATTTTAAGTGATGGCAAATTACCTAATTAAACAAGCAACACTTGTGAATGAAGGCAAACAATTCATATCAGATGTTCTTATATTGAATGGTCGGATAGAGAAAATTGCAAATTCAATTACCAATACGGCTAATGTTGAAGAAATAAATGCTGAAGGATTGTTTTTAATTCCTGGTTGCATTGATGATCAAGTGCATTTCAGGGAACCGGGTTTGACGCACAAGGCCACTATTTACTCGGAATCAAGAGCTGCGGTAGCCGGAGGAATAACTTCATTCATGGAAATGCCAAATACGGTTCCAAGTGCTGTTACTATTGAGAAATTAGAAGAAAAGTATGCTGTTGCCGAGAAAACTTCTTTAGCAAATTATTCATTTTACCTGGGTACTACTAATTCGAATATTGAGGAGATAAAACGAATTAATCCTTTAGAAATTTGTGGGGTTAAAATATTCATGGGTTCTTCTACGGGCGATATGTTAGTAGATGATCCCAAGGCATTAGAAGCAGTCTTTGAGCATTCGCCAACAATCATTACCACTCATTGTGAAGATGATCCAATGATTAAACAAAATTTTCAGCGATATATTGAAGAATTTGGTGAAACTATTCCACCTAAGTTTCATCCTTTGATAAGGAATGAAGAAGCCTGTTATAAATCATCCTCTTATGCGGTTTCTTTGGCGAAAAAATACAATTCTCGACTTCATATTTTGCATATTAGTACTGAAAAGGAACTGGAGTTATTTTCCAATCAGATTCCTTTGAAAGAGAAACGAATTACTGCCGAAGCCTGTGTTCATCACCTTTGGTTTTCTGATGAAGATTATGAAAGGTTAGGAAACTTTATTAAATGGAATCCTGCGATTAAAAAAATGTCGGATAGAGATGCAATTATGCATGCAGTAAATACAAATGTAATTGATGTTATTGCCACTGATCATGCGCCACATACTCTAGAAGAGAAATCTCAAGCGTATTTGAAAGCTCCTTCTGGAGGTCCATTGGTACAATATGCATTGCTTGCCATGTTTGAAAAAGTAAAGGAAGGAAAGATTACCATTGAAAAAATGGTGGAAAAAATGTGTCATGCTCCTGCCGAATTATTTCAAATTAAAGACAGGGGTTTTATTCGCGAAGGATATTTTGCTGATTTAGTTTTGGTAAATCCTTCCAAATCCACTTCGGTGACAAGAGATTCGATATTGTCGTTGTGCAAATGGTCTCCTTTCGAAGGGTATGTTTTTTCAAATGAAATTGAAAGTACATTTGTTAATGGCACTATCGTTTATACCAAAAATAAAATAATAGACCATAAAATGGGTTCGAGATTAGTTTTTGATAGACGATGAAAATAGCTCTTTTTACTTTGCTTGTAGTTCTTTACTCTTGTCAATCAACCGATTCAGTATCGGTAAGTAAAGCACCTATTCTATCAAAGAAAGAGACATTAGCTATTTTTGAGGAATTAGTTTTAATTGAATCTCACCTTCAAAACACCTACATGTCTTATGAAAACTATAAAGAATCGTTATTTCTTTCTAGAGATTCGTTATTAAAAAATAAGAATAGCACGTTAGATCAATTAAATACTAGTTTCGACCACTATGCATCATCAGACAAAGAAATGGCAAATTTGTATGAAGAGGTACTCAATGATTTTAACGAGAAAGCGGCAAAGACAGTTCTGAAAAACTAAAAATTAAATTCAGGATTTTTTTCTAGTATATCCCAGGTATGATCAGCCAATAATTTTACTGTTGCAATAAAAGACAGGTTTTGTTTAGTCCTACCCCAATCGTTAGGTCCAACGAGGGATAATAAAAAGCTCGAGTTTTCACGCGAATACAAATGATAAATATGATTTATAAATGGTTCGAACCTGATTTCTGCAGTATAAATAAATTGTGAAATTGTTTTTCTGTCATTTAAAACTTTGACTTGATTTGCGAGGAGTTGCATTTGTTCATAAATCTGATTCAATTGCATATCTGTTTGAAATTCCATGGCAGAAACTGCTCTTCCTTTCAATTTTCCTTGGTCCTCAGGCTTTATCATAGCTCCTCCAACCGTATGTGGAAATGCTATCAATCCAGGATTTTGAGTG
>CAIUSK010000048.1 GCA_903901805.1 uncultured Flavobacteriales bacterium | reverse complement strand
TGGCAGCATGCCGACTTTGCTTTTTCTGGTTTGGAATAAATTTCGTGTGTCTTTTGAGATTTTTGCACAATAATTTTTTTGTTTGGGCTGAGCATCGGGATTCCTAAATCAGCACCACGAAAAATAGCAAACATACCTACGAAGGTCAATAAGATGGGAACAGCTAATTTATATTTGCTAATAAAAACCTGAACACTTGATCCTATAAATGCGATAATTATCATAGCTGGCAAGGTTCCTAGGCCAAAAATAGCCATAACCAATACGCTGATTTCAATCTCAGGAGCAAGCATAGCATTTAGCAAAGCCAAATACACCATCCCACAAGGTAAAATACCATTAAGCATGCCAAAAAGAAATGTATTACCTACCGAATTGGATGTTTTTAGCTTTCTAAATTGACTGCCTATGAATTGAAAAAGTTTTTGTTCGAATTGAAAGGATGGAAGTTCAGGCAAAAAATGCTTCCATGCAAAAAGAATAATAAGTCCACCAGAAATAATACTTGCGAGTTGTAAAAATCCAATAAACTGAATAGAAAGACCGATTATTCCTGCGAATACCCCTAAAAAAGCATAGGTAACAACCCTGCCAAAATTATAAAGCAAAACCCGAACGATTTTAGCATTCAGCCACCCTTTTTTTGTTGAGTTATAAGGAATTGCTAAAGCAAGGGGTCCACACATACCTATACAATGTAAATTGGAGGCGATGCCAAGTAAAAATGCTGCAGTGATTATGTTCCAAGTCATTCTATTGTGATTTTTCGGTTCAATTGAATTTTCTGTTTCCCTTCTCCAAATTCAAATTTTAGTTGATACATTCCTTTTTGCAAGAGGGTCTTTGCAACAACCATTCGATCTCCTTTCCAAACTATGGTTTTATCAAGTTTTTGATCGCTAGGTCGATTAAATTCAATTGTTCCAATGGCTCCTGGACTCGTATCTTTGAATTGAAAAAAAATACTGTCTTTGGATTGTTGTATCGCTAATTGATCATCAAATTTTTGACCCAACCGTTTGGCTTCTATTTCATCCTGAAATCCTATTTCTTTTTTGTAGTAATCATCAGATGTTAAGTCAACACGGTTACTCATGAGTGTAAATACCAACGTTAGAATAAAAATAACGAAGGCAGACATGACAATAATAATTCCTTTTCCCCAGTTCATATGTTAAATTATTGGACCGATTAATTTTGTTTTAATTGTTTCGATAAGTTTACCGTCTCCATAAATTTGTATCACTACATTCTCTTTGCTTCCTTTAATGTGCGATTGTGGTGTTTTTAGCAAAATTCGACTACTTAAACTCCCTTCTTTAGGTAACGTTAAATTGGGCTTAAAAACTTTTACTTCAACTCCTTCTGTTGCTGATTTAATTTCAACTTTATACGATCGATGTGTTTTGTTTAAAACCGTTATTTCATAAATATTCGTTATAAAACCGTCTTCCGTTACTTGATAGGTGGTACCGCGTTGTCGCAAAATGGTTGAATCAAAATCACGTCTTGTAATTAAAAGTACGGTTAATACAACTAAAAGTCCAACGAGTAAACTTGTGTAGGCAACTACTCTGCGCGTCCATTGAAATTTGGTTTTGTTTTTTATTCCATTTTCTGAAACGAATCGAATTAAGCCTTTAGGTTGATGTACGGCCTCCATCATGTGGTCACAAGCATCAACGCACGCTGTACAATTGATACATTCCAATTGTGTGCCGTTACGAATATCTATTCCTGTTGGACAAACATGAATACACTGCAAACAATCAATACAATCGCCTTTTCCAACGGCTGCTCGGTCTTCTCCTTTATGAATTTTAGCTCTATTTTCTCCTCTTACATTATCATAAGCAACAACCATCGAATTGGCATCTAAGAGCACTCCTTGCAGTCTGCCATATGGACAAATCGTTGTGCACACTTGTTCTCTCAACCAAGTAAAAACACCATAGAAAACAGAAGTAAAAATTAGTATGGCAATTAATCCACCTAAGTGCTGACCCAATGGATCGTGTTGAATTTTCCAAAGCTCACGAGCACCTATAATATATGAAAGAAAGGTATTGGCAATAAGAAAGGAAATAATCCAAAAAAGGGTATGCTTTGAGACTCGTTTTAGTATTTTCTCTTTTGTCCATTTGCTGTTTTTAAGTTTTTTTTGTTCGGTCCAATCACCGTCAATAAGGTATTCAATACGGCGGAATACCATTTCCATGAAAATTGTTTGCGGACATACCCATCCACAGAATAGCCTTCCAAAAATAATGGTGAAAAAGATAACAAAAACAACCCCTAGTATTAATGCTAGTGCGAACAAATACATGTCTTGAGGCCAAAATATTTTTCCGAAAATGATGAATTTGCGATCAATAATATTGAACATTAACAACGGTTCATCGAACACATAAATGTGAGGAGCAATAAATAAAATGGCAAGGAAAAGATAACTAACTAATTTTCTTTTGTTGTAGTACCAGCCATTTGGTTTTTTAGGGAAAATCCATATTCTCTTCCCATCCTCATTTACGGTAGCAATGTGATCCCGAAACGTTTCATCTTCCTCTGACATAAATTCCCGAATTTATTTATCGTTTTCAATTATTTTTCAATGAATGTACCTTGTGCCTCCTTACCTTTTACTTCAGGAAGATATAAAACATATGATGCAACTTGTTGAATTTGAACTGGATTTAATTTGGAAGCATGTTCAGGCATTCCGTTTGGTCGACCGGCCTTGATAGATTTGAAAACCTCTTTGATGTCAAATCCATAGATCCATTGCTTGTCAGTTAAATTGGGTCCCGTTTGCCCTTCTCCTTTATCAAGGTGACATGAAACGCAATTCTCTTTAAATATTGATTTACCTGCGCCTAACGCCTCTGCACCGCTTAAAACAGTAACATTGGTCTCATCAACGTTCAAAGCCATTTTTTTCAAATAGGCATCTACCTCAATTTTGGCTTGTGCTTTTTCCTTATTATACGCTTGGATTTGCAAATCAGAAGTTCCAAGAACGTGGTAATTGATTAAATATACCACCGCAAAAATAATGGTTGCTACAAATCCCCAAACCCACCAGGGTGGTAAATTATTGTCTAGTTCTCTAATTCCATCATATTCGTGGTCCATTAAAATGGTATGTTCTTCTTCAATATCTACCGCATCTGTTAATATTGAATTGATTTTCTTGATATTTACTACCGCAACTTTAGTAGCTTCTTCTTTTTTAGGAACAACCATCTCCATTAACGAGGTAAAAAGACTTCGTAAATAAATAACAACCATGAGTAATGCAATATTTATGGCAGCCAAGGCATATAAATCTTCATTTTCAATCAATAACCAAGGTTGTGTTGGGTCTCCTTCTCCCACTTTTCGCAGGGTAAATGCCATTAGGTTATTTGGAGTCAGAGAATATAAGGAAACGATTAATACTAATATTCCTTTTTTTACCGAGCCTTTTGCAATTTTATCTCGGAAGAAGTCTGATTTAATAAAACGCCCAACAGTTCCAGAAAGAATCATAATGGCAATAATTTGTATTATAATTCCCAATAGCAAGAAATAAAAAAAAGTTAAATTACTCGCGTAATCAGGTTTTTTGATCACTTTTTTTTCTGAGTCAGGTGATATAGATTGCGTACTGGTTGTATTTGTTGCTACAGGAGCGATGTAAGTATCAATATAGGTAAAAACAGCATCAATTTCTGCTTTTGTAACCACTTGCTGAGGCATAACCGTTGGTGAAAACCCTTGAATAGCTTTTGCGGATTGGCTTGTGCCTGCAGCAATAACATTTGTTGAATTCATTACCCAGTCGTAAATTAATGATCCTTCACCTGCCGCTTCCCATTTAGCTTTAGCACCTTTTAGAGCAGGCCCAGTTGAGTTTTTGTCTATCATATGACAAGATGAACAACGAGATTTAAATAGTTTTTCACCATCTTGAGCCAGAGCTGAAGTGCCTATCCAGATGATACTTAGTACGATTTGTATACTAGTTAGTGTTTTCATTTCCCTATTTATTTTTTGCGTTTTAGCTATTTTCTTTTTTTTCTAATGGTAAGTTTTCCAGTTCGGTAACTTCTTCCTTTTTCATTTTCCAAACCATAAAGGTTATAACGATGAAAAACACAACAAAAATCAAGAGCGAAATCATTGGAAAAATCGAAACGCCATCAATTGTTGTCATTGAATGTTTTATAAATCGTAGCATAATTTATTTTTTACTTGTTTTTGGCTTGATATCCGTACCAAGTCGTTGTAAATAAGCAATCATAGCAATGATTTCTTTGTTTACAATTGAGTTGATTTTTTCTTGCTTTTGTGATTCACTCAGCTTTTGTCCCGGAATATTACTTACGATATCTGTTGCAATTACTAAGGCTTGCTTTTTAAGATCAGATACTGCTATTGCTGCATACCTTTCTGGATATGGGACTCCTAGTGTGCGCATAGCATTTATTTTCTTTTCCGTTAAATCAAGGTTTAAGTCATCTTCGTTCATCCAAGTATAGGCGGGCATGATAGATCCTGGTGATAAATCTTTAGGACGAATCATGTGTTGAAAATGCCAAAAGTTACTTCTCAATCCACCTTCTCGTGCCAAATCTGGACCTGTTCGTTTTGAACCCCATTGAAAAGGATGATCGTACACAAATTCACCTGATTTGGAATATTCCCCATAACGTACTGTTTCAAATCGTAAAGGCCTAACCATCTGGGAGTGGCAATTGTAGCACCCTTCGCGAATGTATAAATCTCGACCTTCCAATTCCAATGCAGTATATGGTTTTACACTGCTAATTGTTGGGACATTACTTTTAACAATCAGAGTTGGAATGATTTCAATTAATCCTCCAATTGCTACAACAATGATACTGATTACCATAAATTGAATTGGTTTTCTTTCGATGGTTCGGTGCCAATATTCATTCGTGCTTTTTACATTTTTGTCACGAAGAACAATAGCTTCATCTTCTTCATTTGCAAGGAGACTTCCACTTTTTGCCGTTTTAATTAAGTTATAAAACATAAGGATTGCACCGGTTAAGTAAAGTAATCCTCCTAATGAACGGAGCATATAATACGGTTTCAATGCGTCTACCGTTGAAAGAAATTCTTTATTAACTAATGTGCCATCAGGTAAAAAGTCTTGCCACATCAAACCTTGCATGAATCCGGCAATGTACATTGGAATTGCATATAAGATAATCCCTAGAGTAGCAATCCAGAAATGTTGGTTTGCTAACTTAGTTGAGTATAGTTTTGTTCTATAAATTCGTGGAAATAACCAATATAATAGACCAAATGTTAACATTCCATTCCAGCCCAATCCACCAACATGAACGTGTGCTATTGTCCAATCGGTAAAATGTGATATTACATTTACGTTTTTCAATGAAAGCAACGGGCCTTCAAAAGTCGCCATACCATAGCATGTTAGTGCAACAACCATAAATTTCAACATTACATCATCTCTAACTCTGTCCCATGCTCCACGCAATGTCAATAATCCATTTAACATTCCTCCCCATGATGGCGCGATTAACATGATGGAAAATACTACGCCTAAACTTTGTGCCCAATCAGGTAATGAAGTATATAATAAATGATGTGGCCCTGCCCAAATGTAAAGAAATATCAATGCCCAGAAATGAATAATGGATAATCGATAGGAATAAACGGGTCTATTTGCTGCTTTTGGAATAAAATAATACATCAACCCTAAATATGGGGTGGTTAAGAAAAAAGCAACAGCATTGTGACCATACCACCATTGCACCAATGCATCTTGTACACCAGCATACCACGAATAACTTTTCATGAATGAAACGGGTAGTTCAAATGAGTTAAAAATATGCAACATTGCAACCGTAACGAACGTTGCGATATAAAACCAAATGGCAACATACAAATGTTTTACTCTTCGTACAAGAATGGTGGCAAACATATTCCATCCCCAAACAACCCAAATACCAGCAATGAGAATATCAATCCACCATTCCAACTCTGCGTATTCCTTTCCGGTTGTGATTCCGAAAGGTAGTGTTGCAACAGCACAAACAATAATAAATTGCCAGCCGTAAAAATGTAAATAAGACATTTTATCACTCCACATCCGCGTTTTTAGTAAACGTTGCAGCGAATAGTAATATCCCATGAAAATACCATTTCCCACAAAAGCGAATATTACTGCATTTGTATGTAATGGTCTAAGCCTACCGAAGGATAAGAAACTAAACCCAAGGTAATCATTAAAAAACTCGGGAAAAGCAAGCTGTAGAGCAATAATTAGTCCAACGAGCATCCCGGTAATTCCCCAGATTACAGTTGCATAAGCGAATAATTTAACGATTTTATTATCGTAACTAAATTTTTCTATTTCCATCTTCTATTTGTTTGTTGTCATTAATTTCCAATTCGTTTTCATATAAAATGCGTATTGAGGGGGTGGTGTCATCTTCAAATTGCCCATTTTTAATTGCCCAAAGAAATGCGAGTAAGAAAAAAAGTGCTAAAACTAAGCTGGCAATAAGCATTATGTATATAATTCCCATGATACAAATTTGCTTACTTTCAAAAAAAATAAGAATGACAGTTGGCATCTAAAAAACTGATTTAGATCATGTTTATCGAGCTATTTGTTAACTTTGCCGTCAATTACATAAACACTTGGTGTTTTTAAGTAACAATACAGTATTTTTGTTTGAATGAAAATTTTAGCTTCCCTGATATTATTTAGTGTTTTCTTTTTTTCAGGAAATCTTGTTTATACGCAATATCAAATTCAAGCAGAATTTAATAAGGAACCCATACATTTGGATGGTAAATTGAACGAGAAATCGTGGCAGAATGCCCAGTATGTTTCTAGGTTTACGCAAATAAAACCCAGTCCGGGTAAGAGATCGAGTAAAAATACTGCCGTAAAAATCACCTACGATGATCAATCTATTTACTTTGCTGCGGTATGTTATGATCACCCGGATTCAATTTCGAAAGTGTTATCGTTACGTGATGATTTTGCACCAACCTTGGATATTTTTTCCATTTTTTTAGATACATACAACGATAATCAAAATGGGTTTTATTTTGGCGTAACGAGTCGAGGTGTACAAATAGATGCTAAAATTGCTGCAAATGATTACAATGATCAATTGAATTTAGTGTGGAATTCAGTGATTCATATAGCTGACTCTGCTTGGATTGCCGAAATCCGAATTCCTTATTCGGCCTTTCGATTTCCTAAAAAAGAAATACAAACATGGGGGGTTAATTTTTCAAGGCAAATTTCCCGATTGAGAGAAGAATCTACTTGGTCACCCGTAAATCCAGATTTGGAGAATTTTCTTCTAGAAAGTGGCGATATAACCGGTTTAAAAGGAATTGAGCCACCTTTGAGACTAGCATTAATGCCTTATTTGTCCTCGTATTTGGATCGTGTACCTGATCAAAATGGTGAATATGGTTGGAATAAATCAATGAATGGAGGATTAGATATTAAATATGGTCTAAATGAAGCCTTTACGTTAGATTTGACGCTTGTTCCAGACTTTGGACAAGTGGTTTTTGATCAAAAGGTATTAAACTTAACTCCTTTTGAGGTTCAGTTCAACGAGAATCGCCAGTTTTTTACAGAGGGAACAGAACTTTTTAATAAAGCAGGATTGTTTTACAGCAGACGGATAGGAATTCAAGCGCCTTCCGCAATCTCGAATGCACAATTAACGCAAAATGAAGTCTTGGTAAATGAACCTCTGCCTTCTCAATTGTATAATGCTAGTAAGATTTCTGGTCGCATGAAAAATGGATTGGGAATTGGATTTTTTAACGCTATTACTGCGGAGCAGCAGGGTATGGCTTTCGATACCATTTTGGATTTAAATCGCTCCGTTATCGTATCACCATTAACAAATTATAATGTTTTTGTTCTCGATAAAAATTTAAAGAATAACAGTTCATTAACCTTTACTAATACTAATGTGTGGCGTTCTGGTAACTTTTATGATGCTAATGTTTCAGGTGTCAATTTTGTACTTAATTCAAAAAACAACAACTATTTTTTAAACGGTAGTACAGCCTTGTCCAGTAAATCTTCCGCAACTTCCTATGACTTGGGCTACCGGTATAATTTGAATATTGGAAAACAACGTGGAAAATGGGTCTATGGTCTCGGCTATTTGGAAGAATCAAATACCTATGACCCAAATGATTTAGGTTTTAATTATAACAATAACCGCCGAATTTTGGAGCTTTCAGGAGGCTACCGTAATTTTAAACCAAAATGGGATTATCTGAATAAAATGGTGGCAGGTGCAGCTATTAGTATTGCAGGTTTGTATCTCCCGAATCATTATACGGGCACTTACCTCAATGCTAATTACACACTTGTTTCTAAGGATTTTATTGCTATGGGTGTTCGATACGGTGGCTCGCTTACTGAAAGTTTTGATTTCTTTGAACCCAGACAATGGGGGTCCTATTTTATTCGTCCAACGTGGAATTATGGGACGATATGGTTCTCAAGTAATTATCAGAAAAAAGTAGCTTTTGATGCTGGAATTGGTTACACAATTGTAGGTCGCCCGGATTGGTGGGAGTGGGAGTATCGATTCAATCCTCGATGGAGAGTATCAGATCATGTTTCAGTGATTTACAGTTGGGATCAGGAATTTCAGTTTAATAGTCAAGGCTATGCGGTTCAATTTGGTCAACCTGTTCAGCCTGTATCAGGTATTTTATTTGGAGTGAGAGACCGTGTAAATACAGTGCAAGCGTTATCTGCAGATATTATTCTAACTAATCGAATGGGAATTACTTTTCGTTTGAGACACTATCGTTCTACCTTGGCATACGATTCTTTTCTGTTGCTCAATGAACAAGGAAGGGTAAATCCATTAGTTGGTTTTGATGGGTTGGATTCAGAAGGGAATTCGGCGTACGATATCAATTACAACGCTTTTACAATTGATTTTCAATACCGATGGGTTTTTCTTCCTGGTAGTGAAATAAATTTAGTGTGGAAAAATTCCATCTTTTCATCCGATAGTAGGGTAGGTGATTTATATTGGTCCAATTTAAAAAACACCCTTGATGTTGGTCCCGTAAATAGTTTTTCTTTAAAAGTTATCTACTGGTTGGATTATGCAACCCTCGCCAATAAGTTTAAAAAATCAATAAAAGATTAATGTTGACCC
>CAIUSK010000047.1 GCA_903901805.1 uncultured Flavobacteriales bacterium | reverse complement strand
AGTTTCAGTTTCAGGTGCTGCCTCAGTCTTTACTTCTTCAGTAGTTTCAGGTGCTGCTTCAGTTTTAACAACCTCAACTGTTTCGCCTGTTACTTCAGTACCTTCTTTTTCAGCTCCTTTAGCATTTTTTCTTTCTTCTAATCCTTCTTTGATTGCACCACAAATTTGATCTAATATAATAGTAATAGATTTAGTAGCATCGTCATTTGCTGGAATTGGAAAATCAACAAATTTTGGATTTGAATTTGTATCCACCATTGCAAATGTTGGAATATTTAATTTTTTCGCTTCTGCTAGGGCAATGTGCTCTTTCAAAATATCGATAATGAAAATTGCAGCAGGCTGACGCGTCATATCAGCGATAGAACCAAATGTTTTTTCTAATTTCTCTCTTTGACGAGTCTTGAAAAGTTTTTCTCTTTTATTTAATGTATCCCAAGTACCATCTAACTTCATTTTGTCGATAGCAGCCATTTTACGAATCGATTTTCTTGTGGTTTGAAAATTTGTCAACATTCCACCGGTCCATCTTTCAGTAACATAAGGCATGTTTATTTCAATCACTTTTTGAGAAATGATTTCCTTTGCTTGCTTTTTTGTTGCAACAAATAAAACTTTCTTACCAGACTTAGCGATTTGCTTCATTGCAGCACATGCTTGTTCAAGGTGTACAATCGTTTTATTTAAATCGATAATATGAATTCCTTTTTTCTCTGCAAAAATGTATGGAGCCATCGCCGGATTCCACTTTCTTTTCATGTGTCCAAAATGAACACCTGCATCTAATAATAAATCAAAATTAACTTTAGACATAATTTTCTTTTAAATTGTTTACTTTCCTATATATTTAGTCAACAATACGAGGGTCTGAAACAGAGTGTGCTCGTAAGTTTGGATACTAAACCTCCAATAAATATTAACGTTTCGAGAATTGGAATTTCTTTCTCGCTTTTGGTTGACCTGGTTTCTTACGTTCCACCATTCTTGGATCACGTGTTAACAACCCTTCTGATTTCAAAGAAGGTTTATTGTCTACAGCGATTTCAACTAATGCTCTAGATATTCCCAAACGAATAGCTTCCGCTTGACCATTGATTCCTCCACCAGAAACATTTACTTTCACGTCATATTGACCTAAAGTATCTGTAGCTGTAAATGGTTGATTTATTTTTGCTTGCAAAATATCAATTGGAAATGCAACTTTGTAATCTTTACGATTTACAGTAATACTTCCATTTCCTTTAGAAAGATAAACACGAGCCACAGCCGTTTTTCTTCTTCCCAATGTGTTAATAACGTCCATATGAATTACGAATTATTTAAGTGTGTCTATATTTAAAACTACAGGATTCTGAGCTTGTTGATTATGTTCAGGTCCAACGCAAACACGCAGGTTTCTAAACAAAGCTCTACCTAAAGCATTCTTTGGAAGCATTCCACGAACCGCTTTCTCAAGAATTCTCTCAGGATGTTTTTTCAACAACTCTTCAACCGTTGTAAAACGTTGTCCACCTGGATATCCAGTGTAGCGTGTATATGTTTTATCTTTAGTTTTATTACCAGATAAAGTTATTTTCTCTGCATTGATTATAATTATGTTGTCACCGCAATCTGCATGAGGCGTGTAAGAAGTTTTGTATTTACCTCTGATCACTTTAGCAACTGTACTTGCAAGTCTTCCAACATGCTTATCAGTAGCATCAACAATAAACCATTTTTTGTCAGCTCTTTCTTTATTAACAGAGACTGTTTTGTAACTTAACGTTTCCACAATTAACTAGTTTTATACGAACACTATTCCCAAAATCGGAGTGCAAAGATACCATTTCTTATTTTATCTGCAATACTTGATTGAAAAAAAATCAAATAATTTATCATTTT
>CAIUSK010000046.1 GCA_903901805.1 uncultured Flavobacteriales bacterium | reverse complement strand
GAATTTATCTCTGAACAATTGCAATCAGAGGATATAGATTTAACAAATGTAATTGAAGCGCTTAATTTTTATTTTGATAATAAGCTAAATCTAAATACTGTTGTTACGGAAGAGTTGGAAGAATTGAATTTGTTATCCGCCGTGCAAATCAACGATTTATTGCTCCATCGAAAACGTTTTGGAAAATTAATTACCATCTACGAGTTGCAAAGTTTGAAGTATTGGGACTTATCCACTATTCAACTGGTTTTACCTTTTATCTATGTAGATGATAAGTTGGACAATTTACACATCACATTCAAAGAAGCCTTGAAGGAGGGTAAATTTGAATTATATACACGCTATCAACCAACTGTTGAGAAAAAAGCAGGTTATGCTCCTGTTTCAGATTCAATATTGAATTCGTCCAATAATTATTATCACGGAAATTCGGATCGTTATTACACGCGTTTTCGTTATACCTACAAAACAAATATTAGCATCGGGGTTACTGCCGAGAAAGATGCGGGTGAACAGTTTTTTAAAGGGGCACAAAAAATTGGTTTTGACTTCTATTCTGCCCATCTTTTTTTTAAAGGAGGAAAATACCTCAAATCTTTTGCAATTGGAGATTATCAAGTTCAAATTGGGCAAGGAATCAATATGTGGTCAAGTTATGCATTTGGAAAAACGGCCGATATAGCCACAATGAAACGAAATGCAATTCCCATTAGGGCGTATACATCCGTTGATGAAAGTAGATTCATGCGTGGTGTTGCCGCAGATTTTGGATATAAGAACTTTAGTTTATTAACCTTCGCATCAGTTAAGAAAGTGGATGCAAAACAAGCAATTGCGGACTCTACGTTTGACGATTTAGAATTTATTTCAACCATTGATTTGTCCGGACTTCATCGCACTAATTCAGAAATTGCTAAAAAAAATGGGTTAACTGAATACGTAGTAGGTTCAAATTTGCGGTATGTTAAAGGCCCGCTTCGTTTGGGTGTCTCTGGGGTAGCACAAGGATATGACAAGCCTTATTTTAAGACTGAAACACTTTATAATCAGTTTGATTTTAGAGGTAAACAAAATCTTGCTGCCAGCTTTGATTATAATTATGTGTATCGAAATGTGAATTTATTTGGGGAGATGTCGCACAATTTTTTTCAACATGAAGGAGAGTGGAATGGGGGAGGTGCAATGGTGCATGGCGCAATGGTTTCCTTAGATCCTAATGCAAGTGTGGGTTTGTTATATCGTAATTACGGCAGGGGATATCAAACATTTTATAATGCAGGCTTTTCAGAAGGAAGTAATACTCAAAATGAACAAGGACTCTACGCGGGAACAAAATTTAAACTAACAAAAGCATGGTCTCTTAATGGGTATATCGATTTATTTAAATTCCCTTGGTTGAAGTACCAAATTGATGCACCAACGCAAGGACATGAGTTTTTGATACAACCAATTTATAAACCGAATAAGATTTTTGAAATTTATGGTAGATTCCGTCAGCAACTCCGTCAAAAAAACAGCAGAAATTCCGATGGAACTGTTACAGGTATTGAGGATATATTACAGCGAAATTACCGCTTAAATATTTCATATGTGATCAATGAATTCTTCACATTTAAAAGTAGGCTAGAATATGTTACAATCAATCGCTTAAGCAATACGCCAGAAAAAGGGATGTTATTTACGCAAGATTTGTTATACAAACCTAAAGGGTTGCCGATAGATATAGCTTTGCGTTATGCTCTTTTTGATACTGATAGTTACGATACAAGGATTTATTCGTTTGAAAATAATGCCTTATATGTATTTGCTGTTCCTGCATATTATTACCAAGGAAGTCGAGCTTATGTTTTAGTGCGTTATTCCTTTTTACGTCATTGTGATTTGTGGGTACGGTATGGATATTTTCTCTACAATAATAGACAGAATATTAGTTCTGGAGCTGAAGGAATTACAGGAAGTAAGAAAACCGATTTGGTAATTCAATTGCGCATATCCTTTTAAGAGAATACTATTCTTTTGCCTCTGGAATAATGTGTTTTTCCACATTTTTTAGCGAAATGTTGAAAAGATAGAAACTTTTTTCAGTAAAAAGCAGTAAAAACATTTGCAATATTAAACTAGATGCGTATCTTTGCACCCGCTTCAGAAAATAGCAATTAAGAATTAGGTTATGTCACGAGTTTGTCAACTTACAGGAAAATCGGTTATGGTTGGGAATAATGTTTCTCACTCAAATCGTAAAACAAAAAGAAGATTTTATCCAAATCTGATAACTAAAAGGTTTTTCTTACCAGTAGAAAATATTTTTATTACCTTAAAAATATCTACTTCTGCGTTGAGAACCGTTAATAAAAACGGTATAGAAGCTTGTGTTAAAGAGGCAAGAAAAAAAGGATATTTGAAGTAAATCTGTTGCGAAACAGAAGTTAAATCATCACAGAAATTGCAAAGAAAGCAAAGGGAAATAGAATCCAAGTAATTCTAGAATGTACAGAACACAAAGATTCAGGTATGCCTGGAACTTCTCGTTACATTACAACGAAAAATCGTAAAAACACTCCGGACAGAATGGAAATTAAAAAATTCAATCCGGTTTTGAAAAAATATACTGTTCATAAAGAAATTAAATAAGTAAGTCATGGCTAAGAAAGTTGTAGCGAGTTTACAGAAAGGTGGTGGAAAAGAACATACCAAATTAATTAAAATGGTTAAGTCTGATAAAACAGGTTCTTATACATTTAAAGAAGAAATTGTACACAACGACAAAGTAAAAGAGTGGTTCGATAAAAACTGATTTTACTTTCATGTGTTAATTATTCGATAAGCTTCCTTAAATTAGGAGGCTTTTCGTTTTTTATACAAATATTATGGGATTTTTTGATTTTTTTAAACGGGGTTCACAAGAGGAAAAAGAAACCTTAGACAAAGGGCTAGAGAAAACAAAGCAAAGTTTTTTATCTAAAATTGCTCGTGCTGTTCTTGGTAAATCCTCAGTAGATGATGAGGTTTTAGATAATTTAGAAGAAGTATTAATTACCTCAGACGTGGGTGTTGAGACAACTTTAAAAATTATTGAGCGCATCCAAACTCGTGTGTCGCGCGATAAAGTGATGGGGACAGACGAGTTGCAACGCTTGTTGCGCGAAGAAATCGCTTCCTTATTGGAGGAGAATAACTCTACAAATCAAGATAAATTTGCAATTCCTGAATTAAATGGACAACCTTATGTAATCATGGTTGTTGGCGTGAATGGAGTTGGTAAAACTACTACTATTGGAAAATTAGCCTATCAATTCAAACAAGCCAATTTAAAGGTTGTTCTAGGTGCTTCGGATACCTTCCGAGCTGCGGCTGTTGATCAGTTGATTATCTGGTCTGAGCGAGTTGGTGTGCCAATCGTTCAGCAAGGAATGGGAGCAGATCCAGCAAGTGTTGCCTATGATACACTTCAGTCCGCTAAGTCGCAAAATGCAGATGTAGTAATTATTGATACTGCTGGACGACTACATAATAAGGTTAATCTCATGAATGAGCTGAATAAAATCAAACGCGTGATGGAAAAAGTAGTTCCAGGTGCACCTCACGAGATTTTATTGGTGTTGGATGGATCAACAGGTCAAAACGCCTTTGAACAGGCAAAACAATTTTCCTTGGCAACTGATATTAATGCTTTGGCTGTAACTAAATTAGATGGCACAGCAAAAGGTGGTGTTGTAATTGGTATTTCCGATCAAATGAAAATACCGGTGAAATACATTGGTGTTGGCGAAGGAATGATGGACCTGCAGTTATTTGATAAAAAAACATTTGTTGATTCACTATTTAAAGACTAAGTAATGAAAATTAGTATTCTTTTTTGTTTGCTATTTCTTTTTAATCAATCAGTAAAAGCTCAATTACTGTGGAAAATTAGTGGAAATGGATTGAAAGAAAGTTCTTATTTGTATGGAACAATTCATGTCATGCCGAAGGATAAATTCACTATTTCTCCTAAAATTCAGCAAGCAATTCAAGCTTCTCAGGTCTTAGCTATGGAGGTTGATTTAAATATGGATTTTAAAACCAAAATTCAAATTGCTCAAGAAATGATTATCCCTGGCGGTAAAACACTGGAGGATATTATGAGTAAGTCAGATTTTAATAGGGTAAAGACTTTTTGTTTGGACACATTACACATGAAAAAAGGTAAATTTAAAAAGTATATTCGTCTCAAGCCTTTTTTCTTTTCATCCGTTATTGCTCAAGAACAAATGGGTAAAACTGCATCGTATGAAATGGAATTTAACAAAATAGCTAAAAAGCGAAAAATGCCGACTCTTGGATTGGAATCAATTCAATTTCAGATGCAAACGATTAACAAAATGAGTATTGAGGATCAAGCTAAAATGATGATGGAGGAATTTGGAAGTAATCCAGCAGATCAGTTTGATACTTTGTTGAGTTTATATTTGAAGGAAGATTTGGATGAGTTATATAAATCAGTGGTTTTAGAAACAAGTACCATTCCTGAGTTCAATTATAATTTTCTGGAATTACGTAATGCTAATTGGATACCTGTAATTGAAAAACAACTTACCGTTCAATCGACGTTTATTGCCGTTGGTGCTGCTCATTTACCAGGCCCAAAAGGAGTTATTCAATTACTAAAAGAGGAAGGATATAGTGTTGAACCAGTTAGGTAATAACCTGAGTTATTGAATGCGTTCCAATTTCCCTTTGCGCTTAACTATGTTTTTATAATCCCATTGAATGGTACGTGCTTTTTTCAGCCACCTGGCTAGCTCCTCCGTGTCAATTTGTTCGAGTTTTGTGAATCGAATCGATGCATCTTTAAACTTTCCCGAACCTAATTGTAATTTTTCCTCGTCAAAATCTGCCCCGCTCCAAAACATAAGTTGAATACAATCCTTCAATTTACTAAATCCAACAATCGGATTACCATCAATAAACCAAACGGGATGTGCATGCCATATTTTCTTTTC
>CAIUSK010000045.1 GCA_903901805.1 uncultured Flavobacteriales bacterium | reverse complement strand
GCATCTACTTCTCAAAACGTTTCTTGTCACGGTGGTAATGATGGTGCTATTTCGGTTACGAGTGTAACAGGCGGTACTGGAATTCTACAGTATAGCAGAAATGGTATTAATTTTCAGACTTCACCAAATTTCACAAGTTTGATGGCTGGTAGTTATATTATTCAAGTAAAAGATGCGAATGGTTGTATTGATACAATTGCTAAAATAATTACTCAGCCAAATGCTTTCTTGGTTGTAACTTCAGTTTCAAATGTGCTTTGTCACGGAGCTGCAACAGGAACGGTAAACATAGCGGCATCTGGCGGCGCAGGATTCTTTGTTTATAGTATAAATAATGGATTTACGTACCAATCTGGTTCTGCTTTTAGTAATTTGGAGGCTGGTGTATATTCTGCAATCATTAAAGATGCAGCAAATTGTAGCACAACTAAAAACTTTATTATTACAGAGCCTTCTGCAATTCAATTGAATACTGCCGTATTGAATGTAACTTGTTATGGACAAGAGAATGGAGCAATAACAGCCGCTGCCTCAGGTGGTGTTTCTCCTTATGTTTATAGTGTCCAACAAGGAGCATTTTCAACGAATGCAGTTTTTGATAGTTTACAGGGTGACTTGTTCTATGAGGTACGCGTGAGAGATGCAAATAATTGTATTTTAACCGTTTATCGCTTTGTAAATGAGCCTTCGTTATTGAATTTGGAAGCAGAAGTATCTGATGTTACTTGCGCTGGTGGAGATAATGGTTCTATTTTGGTTGCTGTAACGGGTGGATTTGCTCCATATTTGTTTGATTGGACAAATCATGTAAATAGTCCAGTAAATACAAACCTAGACGCGGGTACATATGCCTTAACTGTTACAGATCATAATGGTTGTACAGGATCGCAAACCTTTACAGTAGATGAGCCAAACTTCCCGTTGATTCTGAATGCAAATATTACAGATGCTTCGGCTATTTCTGCTGCAGATGGTGCAATTGATATCACAACAACCGGTGGAACTGCTCCTTATGCATACCAATGGTCTACAGGAGTTACAACACCAGATCTCACAGATTTAACCGCAGGTGCTTATTTGATCACCGTAACAGATATAAATGACTGTTCAATATCAACCACTTTTGTAGTAGATGTTACATCTGGAGTATCTGATATCGATGAAAATCAGCTTGTAGTTTATCCAAATCCATCAGCTGATTTCATTCAAATTGAATCTACTGAAGATCAAATAAATCAAGTAAAATTGTATGATATTATGGGTAAACTTGTATTTGAACAATCAATTAATGATACCAAATACACCATGAATGTTAGTCAATTATCAACTGGGTTATATCAATTGAAATTGAGTTTTGCCACTGGTGAAATATCAAGAAGAATAGAAGTAAGAAAATAAGTAATATTTTCCACTTCTTTAGCCGCTCAGAGAAATCTGGGCGGTTTTTTTTTACCCTATTTGGTGTAATCAATAGTTATAACTTTTTCAGTTTAAATTGTAAGCCAAAACCCTTATAAATAAAGGAAATTTGTAGGAGAATAATTTATTTATCATTTAAAATTTAACGTATGAAATCTAATGAAGAATTGCAATTAGACGTGCAAGATGCCATCAAATGGCAACCGTTGCTTAAGGCAGCAGAAATTGGGGTAACAGCAAAAGATGGGGTGGTTACCCTTTCGGGAATTGTTAATAGTTTCACTAAAAAGATGGAGGCAGAGAATGCTGCCAAAGGTGTTATTGGCGTGCGCGCTATTGTAGAAGAAATAGATGTTGATTTTCAGAATTCGTTGCGTAAAAATGACGAGGAAATTGCTGAAGAGGCTTTATCTGCAATGAAATGGAATTGGTCTGTTCCTGACGAACGTATTAAGCTGAAAGTAGAAGATGGTTGGGTTACATTGGAAGGTTCTGTAGAGTGGAATTACCAACGTGAAGCAGCTCAGAAATGTGTTTCAGAACTTATCGGAGTTAAGGGAGTTACCAATAAAGTTAAACTAGAATCAAAAATTCCGGACGTGGTTGAACGAACTGATATCGAAAATGCATTATCCCGAAGTTGGTTGGTGGATGATCGTAAAATTAAAGTTCATGTTGCTCAAAACAGAGTTACCTTGAGAGGATCAGTTGAATCATTGTTTCAAAAAGACGAAGCGGAAAGACTTGCGTGGAATGCACCAGGTGTTGTGGATGTTGTGAATGAATTAGCAGTTTATCAAGACTAAAATTGTTTTAGTTTGAATGGTTGTTATCACAACCCCACAGTGATGCCCAAAGAGTTCGTTTTATACCGGCTCTTTGGGTTTTTTTATGCGATTTAATGCGACGATTACCTATTTTTAATAGATGTATAAGCTAATGTGCTTTTGTCGCTTCACAAGAACGCTATTATTTAATGATTAGTTTGATGGTTATAGACAAAAAAATCCAGCAACAAATTAATGCTACTGGATTTATAACCAAAATCAAAAGTTTATTAAGTTAAATTCCTTAAAAACTATATCGGTAAATCAAACTAGTTCACTACCAATGCCATCAATGGGGATTCTAACCTTACCATCTTGTTGTTTATAGAAAGAGGGTGTTATTCCCGTCACTTTCTTAAATTGATTAGATAAATGTGCGATGCTACTATAATTTAGTTTGTACGAAATTTCAGATAAGTTTAACTCACCGTATAAAAGTAATTCTTTAATTTTTTCAATTTTATTGATGATTATAAACTGCTGAATAGTCATTCCGTTTACTGACCGAAAAACATTCGATAAATAGGTGTAATTGTGATTCAGTTTATCACTCAAAAATACAGAGAAATTAACTTTTATTGTTTCATCTGAATAATGAACCATTTCAATGATGATTAACTTAATTTTTTCGCTCAAAATCGTTTTGTGGTCTGCCATCAACTCGAACCCGACTTCTTTTAGTTGCCTTTTAAATTCTAATTCTTGAATGAGGGATAATTCTCGAGGTATATTTACTTCTCCAAGTTGGAGGTCCGTAAACTCAATTCCCATGTTTAAAAGTGTTTGTTGAACTTGTGCTTTACACCTGGAACTCACCATGTTTTTTATGTGTATTTTCATAATCGTAATTTTTGCTTGTATGTTTAAAATTACACTGAATTAGTATATTTTTGTTTACACTAATTTCAGCCTAATTTACAATTTTTTTTTGTAATAATCAATAAACTTCAAAATTAATTTCTTTTAGTATCTGTTTGTTTCCTAGTGGTTTTTGCGACCAATGACTACTGTCTATTTTGTGAAAAATCTCAATATCTAAGTCAAAGTTGTTTTTTATGTTCTCTTTTAATTCACTAACGGACAATTCGTCGTGTAAATAAATATAACCAGTTTCATCAGAAGATCTACATTGCTGAATGATAGCTTCTTGATCCTGAATTAATTGGGGTGGATAAAAAGCCGTGTTTGTGCAAGAAACTTCATAGAACAAAATGGTTAAATGTGGAAAGTATTCTTGAAATTCATCTTGAATACCCGCCAGTTTACGGCTGTTGTTCAGTTCTATTTTATACATTTTATGGAGTTTAGTATGTTTAGTATGTGCTCTCTAAAATTGGTTTGTTTGCTATTCGTTCAATGCAATTTCTAGCAAGTAAATAAGTAATAGTAGATTCTGCACCTTGATTAAGGTTTATTCTATCGTGTTCCAGTCCATCGCAACAACCACCTGTTAATGGATTGTATATAATTTGTTTCAGGTGATTATCTCCTAAATACCAATTAAAAGCCTTTTGAATTTTCTCATCATACTTTTCTTCCGGAAAATATTTTGAAAATTGTTCTAATGCAATAATGGTATAGGCAACATCAATCGGTTGTTCACCAAATGCAGAAACTTCTTGGTTCAGTGTATACCAGGTTCTGTTTGAAATGGTTCTGAAGTGATCCTTTTCAAATAAAATGGTTAACAAAAAGTCAAATGATTCCTTGGCATATTTCAGTATCGTTTTATCTTTCGTTAAGTTGTATGCATAGAGCAAAACTTCCGGTAAAATTGCATTTCCATAGGTAATCGTCTCCTCAAACCAAAACCAGTCCTCTTGTTTTGTTTCCTCATAAAAGACTACAAGCCGACTTCCTAATTCAATTATTTGACTGCGGATAACTGCACTATTAATGGATTCGTTATATTGATAAAGACCTTTTAACGTAAAAGCAATCGAACGCGGTGAATTTAGTTTTGAAATAAGTGGGAGAGAGCGTTCAATTAGAGTAGTGATTCGTTTGGAATACGTATCGTTAAAAAGCTGACGTTTGGAATAAAAATGACCTAAGGCATTAAGTGCTCTCCCCATCGAGTCTTCTAAATTCTCCTCAAAATTTTGTAGTGTAAATTCTCCTTGTTGATTGATGTAATTTAAAAAATCACCTGCGGGTTGTTGCATCTTTTCAATGAATAAAAAATAGGTTTCAATGTTGTATAGTACAGAGTTATCATTTGTTATTTCGTAGTATTCAGTTATGCTGGTTAGTGCTCGCGCATTGTCGTCTAACGTAAAACCTGATTCTAAGTCTGGTTTTTCAATCAGTGAAAATTGTATTATACCAATATCAGTTGTAGAATTGTTGATGTGATTGAGGTTATAATCGGGTATAGTGTATTCGATATTATTTGGTTCAATCTGTAAATGATTAGTGAAAATGGACATGTGTTTTAATGCCACATTTTGCCAGGCGGACGGTCTGATTTTTTGAAGCGCATTAATTCTCATTTCGTTCAAAATATGAGAATTCCTAAATAGATAATTAGTAGATTGTCCAAGTTGGATAGAGTCGTTAAAATCGATCACAATTCCAGCATCTGTTAAATAATCAATTGCTTGTGGAATTTGGGTTGAAATAATTGGGCAATTGCACCCCATTGCGTATGAAAATGTTCCACTCACCGCCTGATTGGGGTCTTTGGATGTAAATAGATAGATATCAGTTAATTGTAAATAATCCAATAATTCTTCGTTAGACACAAAGCGGTCGATAAATAGAACATGGGCATTTAATTTTAAATCATCAATAATTCTATTGAGGTAATTTCGATATTTCTCGCCTTCTTTTTTTACAATTTCCGGATGTGTTTTTCCAATGATGAGGTACATGCAATCTGGATTTTCCTGAATGATTGCCGGTAGAGCTAAT
>CAIUSK010000044.1 GCA_903901805.1 uncultured Flavobacteriales bacterium | reverse complement strand
TTTGTTAATGCCTAAAAAAGCTTGACCGTTTTCGTCCTCTTTATCTCTAGAATATTGCAGAAAATACATCTAGATTCTGAGGCTTTGTTTGCCTAAATTTTTGGGGTTCAATACCCCAAAAAATTAAGTTATTTGCATCCAATGACTCTTTCATCTTCAGCTTTGCTTGCCGTTGCTAAAATACTATTTTTTTCTATCTCTTTGGGTGTTTTAAAATTAAGACTTTTATGGGGTCTTTCATTGTTATAAAGAGACACTGATCGGTCAAGTTCTTTAACTAGTTCTTGGTAGTTTCTAATGTTCCTATGTTTCAAGTAATTATTTTTTATTATCCCATTTATGCGTTCTGCTTTTCCGTTTTCATACGCAAATTCACACATGCTATTTTGAAAGTTATATTGCTTAGTAAGTTTTAAAAATTCTTTGTCATAATATTGTCCACCACCATCTGAATGAAGAATAATACCTTTTTTTAATTTATGCTTTTTGTACTTCAAAAGCATCATTAACGCTGGTAAAGTTGTCTGTTCTGTAGTTAGTCTTTTACTAGCGCAATATCCCAAAATGTATCTACTATGAGCGTCCATTATAAAGGTTAAATAATAAAAAGTTCCTTGCACATCGAAATATGTAATATCACTTACATACGCTTGGTCAATAGCTTTGATTATCAATCCTTTGTACAAGTTGTCAAACCTAATTACTCCAGTACTGAATGTAGTTCTGGCTCTATTTATTAAACGTTGTTGAACCATTCCCCATTCAAAACACAAACTTTCAAATTTATCTCTACCAATACCATCTGGATTGATTTTATAATACATAGCGCGACAACTAAGTGTAGGGTGATCATTCCTAACTTCGAAAACAATTTTGTGTAGATTTTCAAACATACTTTGTTGTTCTAATTGACTATTCAAGTGCTGATGAAGGCCTTGCTTTGTAAAACCAATTGCGCCATAAAACTTATTCAAACTCACGGTTATTTTTTCTCTGTTGTACCAGTAGAAAAGGATGGTTCGGAATCGAATTTTTTTTTAATATCTACATTGTATTCTTGCTCTGCTAATTCAATCATCTTTTCTTGAAAATCAATAACAATTTGTTTTTGACCTACGATACGTTCCAGTTCAGCAACTTTTTGAAGAAGTGCTAAAACTCGTTTTGTTTCACTTTCCATTTCAACTACCAAACGTACTCCATTTTTGTCTTTTAAGCTATATTTATCAATCCACTTATAAACATTATTTGATCGAACTTGATACGCTCTACTTACCTCTGAAACGGTAGTTTGCTTTCGTTCAATCTCTTTCACTTTTTGTCGTTTAAAGTCTTCGCTAAAAGTTCGAGCTCTGCGCTCTGCTGTACTTAACTCAAATTGTTGTCTTGTTGCCATTTTATATTCATTTTTAAAAGTTAAAATATCTCTTAAAAACGGTCAACTTATTTCAGGCACTGACAATTTGATTGTATTTAATTAAATTAAGTTGGAATACTATTTAGACTTAGAATACCACGTTCTATGAAGAATTACATAGTCTGTTAGTGGTGAATAGTTGCATCTATCTTCAATAAGGGGAGCAACACAGGAAAACAGGTCTAAATTGACCTGTTTTTTTTGTTTATATAAATTCAAACTATTGGAAATCAATAGGATTGTCTCAATTGGTTTGGTGTAAATAATGGTTGCATCTTTTTTTTCATCGAAATAGATTTTTTCTGAAAAGATGCAGCGCAATATATTCCTTTTCATCATACCATTACTCTGTTTATAGAAGGTTAAGACGTTTACTAGTAATGGAATATCTTCGAATAAAAATTTCTTAAAAGAAGATTGCTCGTCTACTATATCTCTGAGATTAATTTCTGAACGATAGATATTAGATTCGATCTCAGTTTTGAGTTCTTGATAAGTGTCGCCAGTAATATGACGTTTTAAAAATTCATCCCTTAGATGGGTAAGTTGTTGACGATAATTAACCAGTTCTCTTTCAATTCGAGTGATGGAATCTTTCCTTAATTTAGATTCACAATTTATTAAGGTCTGAAATACCTTTTTATGTTTGTTGATATTATCTACGGATGATTTAATATTATCCAAAACATTTAGAATAAAATCATTTGTCCAGTCAATTGGGTATCGAGGACATTTACTTCTTGGATATGTACATACATAGTAGTGGTATATATGACTACGACCTTTAGAACCATAGGCGGAAAGTGTTCTGTTATGAACAGGACATTTTAAGAATCCTTTCAACGGATATAAATCCGTTTTGTCGATTTTAAATTTCATATCTCTTTTCCTTCCTTCAAGAACCTTCTGAACGGAGGAGAACAACTCATCTGTAATTAACGGTGGATGAATTCCATCAACTATTGTTTTTGGGTTGTCTTTAAATTGAGAAACTATTATTTTACCAGTATAAGAGATGTTTCTAAGAATATTCAACATTTGATTTTTGGATATTCCAATCCCTTTCGAATTTAACCATCTCCTTACTTCATCAACTGAGTATCTTCCTGACCCAACCTTCTCGAATGATTCCATGATTAATGGTGCGTCTTTGTTAAAGTCCATTGTTGACATTTTATCAATCCTCACATTGTCATATCCTCTTAAAGAAGTTCCAGTCCATCCGCCAGACATTCGACATTTCCAAGAACCTTCTTGACTTCTTAATCCAATTTTAATGTTTTCAATCTCGGGTAGTGTCAACATAATATTTCTCGTGAGTAGTGATTCAGGAGAATTCATTTCAATGTTGGATTCAACCATTTCAATTTCAACCCCCAGTCTTCCAAGTTGTCCAATTACACTCAGACTTTTTTCAAAATTCCTTGAGAACCTATCATACCTAAGAAATATGATTTTCTGAACCCATAGTGATCTATCAGATCCAATTTCAGTCTTTTGATGTTGAAGGAAGAACATTAATTTTTTCCATTCAG
>CAIUSK010000043.1 GCA_903901805.1 uncultured Flavobacteriales bacterium | reverse complement strand
TGCATTTTTTAGAATTCCACTATTGATTTATGGCGAGCCTTTAAAAAAGGAATTTCGAGGAAGTCAAAGTAAAATAATTGGTTCTCAGTCAGATATTGCGGCAACCTTATTACATCAGTTGCGACAAGATGCTACATCGTTTAAGTTTAGTAAGGATTTATTGAGTCCCAACGTAAAATCATTTGCTTTTCATGCAACCATTCGTGGATATGGTTTTGTCTCTGATTTTGGATCACTTCTCTATAACTTAGACGCAAAAAAAGTAATTGAAAACACTTTTGACCCCACTAATTTTATCCGTGAAAAGGGTAAATCTGATGCGCTTTTTAATGCGTATTATGCTTATTTTAAATCGTTGTAATTGCAAATTTTGTTAAGCTTCAAATAAATGGTGTAATTCTTCTGTTTCTAATGTACTTTTGTATTTATGGATTACGATGTAGAATTACGCTTTCAACAATTAAAAACGCATATAGAATCAACTTTTGGTGGCGGGATGGATGTTCAATCTATGCTGTTCTTAATCGGTGTTAATGAATTAGGAATTGGCTATAATGAATTTTCAAAAAGCGAAAAAACCGATTTGTTGCACGTGGCAATTTGTACCTTGCTAGAACCTTATGGATATTATATTTTCGAAGGACGAGACAAAGATCAATGGCCACATTTTACGCTTTCTAAGACTTTGCCTCCGCTCAATCACCAACAACAGCAGCATTTAATCAAAGAAGCAATGATCGAATATTTCATTCAGCACGACTATTACATCGAAGAAAAATCAATGAATTCGAAGTAAAAAGCTATATTTGTTACCTTAAAAAAAACGCATTATGGATTTTTGGATAAAAGCCGCACAACTTTTTTTGTCATTGGCAATTCTCGTTACATTACACGAATTGGGTCATTTTTTACCCGCTCGTTTATTTAAAACTCGAGTAGAGAAATTTTACTTGTTTTTTAATCCGTGGTTGTCCATTTTTCGCACAAAAAAATTAAACGGGAAAAGAGTTTATTCTTGGTTTTCCAAAGAGTCTCCAAAGAGTTGGGAGGAAGAACCAGATAAAACGGAATGGGGATTGGGTTGGTTGCCGCTTGGTGGCTATGTTAAGATAGCTGGAATGATTGATGAGTCAATGGATAAAGAGCAACTAGACAAGCCCGCAGAGCATTGGGAATTTCGATCAAAACCAGCTTGGCAAAGATTAATGATTATGGTTGGTGGTGTAACTGTTAATCTAGTACTTGGTTTTTTAATTTATATTGGAGTTGTATTTTTTTGGGGTAAAGAAGAAATCAAAGCAAGTGATATAAAACATGGCTTGGCTGTTCATGCCTATTTAGCTAAATACAATATCCAATCTGGAGATAATATTATTGAAGTAGACGGAAATCCAGTAGTTAGTCCAAACGAGCTAAATAAAGAGGTTTTATTGCGTGATGCGAAAGTGTTAACTGTTCAACATCCTAATGGATCTCAACAGCAAGTAGAATTACCAGATGATTTTGGGAAAACACTTTTTCAGGAAGGAGCATTTCCGTTATTTTCGATGAGACACAAATCTACTCAAGTGGATTCGGTAATTGCAAATACTGCGGCGTTTAAAGCGGGGGTAAAAAAGGGAGATAAGATAATCTTTATTGATGAAAAACCAATTGAATATTTTGATGAGATCCAAGCTGCTTTATACCTTAAAAAAGGAAAGTCTACAGAAATTCGGGTCCTAAGAAATACGGATACTGTTTCACTTAAAGCTGCAGTAAAAGAAGACGGAACAATTGGTTTTGCTCCAAAATCGACTGGAATTGTGGATTCTGCAGCTATTAAAAGAGTGAGTTACAGTTTGGGTGAAAGTATTTCAGTTGGTATGGTTACGGGAGTAAACACATTGGGTGATTATGTTTCTCAGTTTAAATTCGTTTTCACAAAAAAGGGAGCTGGTCAAATGGGCGGTTTTGCTGCAATTGGAAATATGTTTCCACCGATGTGGGATTGGCAGCAGTTTTGGCTAACTACAGCTTTTCTTTCCATTATTCTTGCTTTTATGAACATATTGCCTATCCCAGCTTTGGATGGCGGGCATGTGGTTTTCTTGATTTATGAAATGATCACCGGAAGAGAGCCAAATAAAAAAGTACTAGAATATGCGCAATATGCAGGGATGATATTGTTACTTTCTCTCGTGGTTTATGCTAATTTCAATGATTTATTTCGCTGGTTATTTCCAAATTAAGAATCGGTTATGAAGCGTTTTCAAAATTATATTCAAGGACAATGGGTTGACGGTGTAGATACAGAAACTGTTTTGTATCATGCCATAACAGGTGAAATCCTTGGAGAAGTTTCAAGTAAAGGATTAGATTTTGCTGATGTACTGTCCTATGGCAGATTGAAAGGTGGCGCAATTTTGCGAAAAATGACTTTTCAAGAACGCGGTCGAATGCTCAAAGCTCTTGCCTTGTTCCTGATGGAAAGAAAAGAAAAATACTATCAAGTTAGCGCCTGGTCTGGTGCAACGCGAGTAGATTCTTGGATTGATATTGAAGGGGGTATCGGAAATTTATTTGCCAATGCATCTTTACGTCGTCAATTTCCTGATTCACCTTTTTATGTTGATGGTACAGCGGCTCCTTTATCGAAAAATGGAACGTTCATTGGTCATCATGTCATGGTTCCGAAGGAAGGCGTTGCAATACATATCAATGCTTTTAATTTTCCTATTTGGGGAATGTTAGAGAAAATAGCAGTCAATTTAATGGCAGGAGTTCCTGCAGTGGTAAAACCATCAGAGTATACATGTTATCTTACGGAAGTAATGGTACGGGATATTATCGATTCTAAAATATTACCTGAAGGAACCCTTCAATTAATTTGTGGGTTAGGTAGAGGATTGATTGATCATGTTGAAACACAAGATGTTGTTACATTTACCGGAAGCGCTTCAACGGGGAAAGTATTGAAATCACACCCTCGAATTTTATCGGAAAGTGTCGCTTTTAATTTGGAAGCAGATTCATTAAATGCCACCATTTTGGGTCAGAAATCAGTTCCTGGAACCGAGGAATTTGATTTATTTATCAAAGAAACAGTAAAGGAAATCACCATAAAAGCGGGTCAGAAATGTACTGCAGTTCGCAGAATTATCGTTCCCGAAGACTTATTAGATGAGGTACAACAAGCAATTTCATCTCGGTTGGCAACTACTAAAATGGGTGATCCAAGTGCTGAAGGGGTTCGTATGGGTGCTTTGGCCACTCAATTACAAGTTGAACGAGTACGTGCGAATGTGGAGTTATTGAAACAATCTCAAGAAATTGTTTTTGGTAATTTGGATGAATTTGAAGTGATTGGAGCGGATAAACAAAAAGGGGCGTTTTTCTCTCCAATTTTATTTAGAAATACGCATCCATTTACCCAAACTGCTTGTCATGAAATCGAAGCTTTTGGACCAGTTTCAACCATCATGCCTTATAAAACATTAGACGATGCGATTCAATTAGCCAAGATGGGAAAGGGATCGCTCGTTTCATCAATTGTTACTCCAGACAATAAAGAAGCAATTGAATATGTTGTGGGAGCTGCTTCATTACATGGTAGAATACTTGTTTTAAATAAAGATTGTGCGAAAGAAAGTACAGGGCATGGCTCTCCTATGCCATTATTAACGCACGGCGGACCTGGAAGAGCAGGTGGAGGTGAAGAAATGGGCGGAAAAAGAGGTGTCTTACATTACCTTCAAAGAACGGCAATTCAAGGTCATCCAAGCACGATAACTGCAATTACGAAACAATTTCAAGTGGGTGCAGCAATGCCTGAAGCAAATCCACATGTGTTTCGTAAGCATTTTGAAGAACTGGAAATTGGTGAAACGGTTTTTACCCATAAACATACTGTAACAGATGCTGATATCGTTAATTTTGCTAATGTATCGGGTGATAATTTCTACGCACACATGGATGCTACTTCATTGGAAGGGACAATTTTTGAGCAACGAGTAGCCCATGGATATTTTGTTTTATCCAAAGCAGCAGGACTATTTGTAGATCCGAAAAAAGGACCTGTTCTGTTGAATTATGGGTTGGATGAAGCACGATTTACAAAGCCAGTTTATCCTGGCGCCACATTAGGGGTTCGATTCACTGTCAAAGAAAAAATTGATCAAGAGAAAAGAACAGACGATGATATAGCCAAAGGTATTGTTAAGTTCTTAGTAGATGTCTATGATGAAACTGGTGAAACGGTAGCATTAGCCACTATTTTAACAATGGTTAAAAAATTGAATCAACACTAATTATTAACATTATCTGCTTAAAAAGCATTTATATTTCAATTAGTTGAGCGTTACTTAATTTGTATTTTTACTAAAAATAAAACTATGAAAAAGAAAATTATCGCTCTTGTTGGGATTATTACATTATCTAGCTCTGCTTTGTTTAGTCAAATTGAACAAGGTACATTTATGATAGGAGGAAATGCTTATTTTAATTACAATTTCCCATCAGGGGTGAAAGCTTCCTCGGATTTAAATATATCACCAAATGCAGGCTTTTTTATTGTAGACAATATGGCAATTGGAGCTTCAATGATGTTTAATTCTTTTAAATATGGTTCTTCTTTTTCAGTTGCTCCTTTTATGCGAGCATATTATAAAGATAATTTTTATGGCCAGCTTCAAGTGGGCTTTGGTAGGTCTTCCTTTGAAGTAGCTGGAACTACAACTACAACTAGTGGCTTGAATACAGAACTAGATTTAGGGTACACTATTTTTCTAACGGATAATATTGCACTTGATCCGGCTCTTTATTATAATTTCTATACCAATGGATCAAAATATGGCGGATCCAATCTGGGAATGAAAATTGGTTTTCAACTATTTTTGAATAGATAGAAATTTTTCATTTTGTTAAAAAGGATGGTATTTATCATCCTTTTTTTATTTTTAGGTATGTGTTACAGCAATTCTTCTATTTCATCGAATATTGAACTCGGCAAAAAGTATGGAAAAAAAGTCGATTCTTCAATCTCGGAAAGGCCTCAATATTTTGCAAATGGTTTTCAATTCCCTATTTGGAGAATAATTACTGAGGCTCCTTGCATTACCCCAATGAAATGGGGTTTGATACCTCATTGGTTTCAAGGGGATCCAACAGAAATCGCGTCAAAAACATTGAATGCTCGAATAGAATCTATTTCCTCAAAACCATCGTTTAGTAAGTTGATTGAATCCAACCGATGCATAATTCCTTCTAATGGATTTTTTGAATGGCAACATCAAGAGAAACACAAAACACCTCATTTTATTTATGGAAAAGAAGATTCAATTCTTTCTATGGCTGGACTGTGGGATGAATATGTGGATGCTTCAACGGGTATTTTGATACAATCCTTTACAATATTAACCCAAGAAGCAAATGCATTTATGGCTGAAATTCATAATGTAAAAAAACGAATGCCCGTATTTTTGAAAGATTCAGCCATTAGTGGATGGTTAAATGGCGAACAATTTTCTTTGATAGATTTTGACAATAATGCTATTTCATTGAACGCGCACCCCGTAGATAAATCCATTCTGTTGTCTGCTAATTCCAATGTGGCTGAATCACAAGTGCCATTTTCACCTTCTTCAACCCAATATTCAATTTTTTAGGCATAAAAAAAGGGAGCAAAATGCACTCATGGTCGGAAGAAATTCCGGCCATTTTTTATGTTTTAAAAAATAGCTTAGGGTCTCCACCACAATGTACTACTATCATTGATATAGCGAGGTT
>CAIUSK010000042.1 GCA_903901805.1 uncultured Flavobacteriales bacterium | reverse complement strand
TTAAAACCCAGAAAAAAATAGTACATTTGTTGCAAGAAATGCGGAGAATAAATGGCAAAATACCTATATCAATACTCAAATTGGCCTAATTTTACTTGGGAAAGTGAGCAACTATTGCCTTTGCTATCACTTGTCCGTAACAAACAAGGGAGATTAATCGGAAAAATGGCTGCACTTGGCTTTAATCTCCGCAACGAGGCAAATCTTGAAATTTTAACCGAAGAAATAGTAAAATCTACTGAAATAGAAGGAGAAATACTCGAAAAAGAACAAGTAAGATCCTCGATAGCAAAAAGACTCGGCTTGGATGTTTCTGGGCTCGTACACTCCAACCATAATGTGGATGGAATAGTAGACTTAATGCTAGATGCCATCGGTTTTTTTGATCAAGAACTCACAAAAAAAAGGCTTTTAAGCTGGCACACGTCCTTGTTTCCGGGAGGGCAAAGCGGCATGTTTCCAATCATAACAGGAAATTGGCGCGATGATTCTTTGGGCCCCATGCAAGTTGTTTCGGGTGCTATGGGTAAAGAACAGGTACATTTTCAAGCCCCGTCTGCACAACTTCTTGAGGTTGAAATGCACCAGTTTTTTGATTGGTTTAATAAGGAAAATGAAATTGATTCGGTATTGAAAGCCGGAGTGGCGCACCTTTGGTTTTTGACACTGCATCCTTTTGATGATGGTAACGGAAGAATAGCTCGCGCATTAACAGATATGTTGCTCGCCCGATCAGATGAACAATCCTACCGATTTTATAGTATGTCGGTTCAAATACGCAAAGAACGAAATGCCTACTACCTTCATTTGGAAAAAAGCCAAAAAGGAGAGTTGGATATAACAGCCTGGCTTGAGTGGTTTTTAACGTGTTTGTTACATGCCATCACCCACTCCGATGAACTGCTTGAAAAAATAATCGTGAAACACTTTTTTTGGCTTGAACATGCAAGAACCGTTCTCAACGAAAGACAACACAACATATTAAACAAACTCTTGGACGGATTTGAAGGCGTTTTGAATACCACCAAATGGGCAAAAATGGGCAAATGCTCTCAAGACACTGCGCTGCGCGATATACAAGACTTGATAGAAAAAGGAGTTTTAATCAAAAGTCCGCAAGGTGGTAGAAGTACCAATTATGTGTTGAAGTTAACGGAAGAATTGTAAACTGTTGCACCTTTGGGTACATGTAAAACAACTGAACTTTAATGTAATCCATAATTTAATCCAATTAAATACGTTGTTTACTTACATCAAGATTGAAATTTAAAACATGACAAAAAAAAAGAAGATTTTATACTTGAATCTACCACTCATGTTCCTGTTGCATCTCCTACTTTGTGGAAATCTATTTTCTCAATCCTGGAATCAAACGACTTCCTTTCCCGGAACTCCGCGCGATGATGCCTCCTATTTTAAAATTGGAACCAAACATTTTGTTGGGACGGGGCGCGAAGTAGGTTTTGGATGCACGCGCGATTTTTATTTTTTCGATGAAGCGACACAAAGTTGGGGTAACTCCTCTCCCCTGCCTGCAGGAAAAGAACGACAGTATGCCAGTGCAACTTCCTACAATGGCAAAGGATATCTTTTTGGAGGAGTTGATTGCGCTGGAATTTACCAAAACGATTTTTGGACCTATGATCCTGTAACCGATAGTTGGACTGAACTAAGTGTTTTGCCTTCTGCCGGAAGAGCTGGAATGGTAGCGTTTTTGTTGAATGATACATGGTTTGTCGTTGGTGGAAAAAATACAAACGGAACGCTGAATGATGTCTGGACATACAATTTCACTTCCCAAACTTGGGTTCAGAAAAACAACATCCCTAGCGATGGTATTTGGAGAGGAATCGCTTTTACGTTTCAAAATAATGCCTTCATTGGCTTGGGACGGAACAATTTGAATAACCAAACGGGGCACAACGCAGAAATTTTGAGCTACTTGCCAAGTAATGATTCATGGGCAGTTGTTCCAACTCTCGATTGGGGAAAAAGGTCGTATGTGGGTTGCACACAAACCGATAGTTTATTGTTTTTATTTGGTGGTTTAGATTCTACGGGACAAATCCTAACTTCAGCAGAGCGCATTCATTTAAGTGATTTCACCACCGATGTGTTACCCGATTTTCCATCCGTAGCGCGCAAAGGCGGTGTGGCTTTTTTGGTTCAACATGATTTGTATTATACAACGGGTGTTTCAACAGATACGCGATTCAATGAAACGTGGCGCCTTGATAATGTGGCTGAATTGGATGAAGTTTCATCGTTTCAATTTCAGGTTTTTCCGAATCCAAGTTCAACTGAAATCACGATAAAAGCAATTGAACCGATTGTTTCCATTGAGATACTTGATGAATTGGGTAGATTGCAATTCGCTGAAAAAATCAATGCTACGCATTTTCAATTCAGTGCAAATTTTCTGGAAGCCGGAAATTATTTTGTTAAGATTACAACCAAAAGTGGTGAACGGATTGAAAAGTTTGTGGTTGTCGCTAATTGATTCATACTTATTTTTTATATTTACATTTTATATTTATAATTCAAAAATATGTCA
>CAIUSK010000041.1 GCA_903901805.1 uncultured Flavobacteriales bacterium | reverse complement strand
GACAGTTAATAACGTAGCAGCAGGAACATATACCGTATTTATGACCGATGGTAATGGATGTACTGGTAATGGAACTGTAGTTGTTGGAGATACCCCAGCTAGTTTTACTGGTGCAACTACACAAGTAAGTTGTCCTGGAGGCATTAATGGAACAGCCACAGCAACGATGAATCCTGCATTAGGTGTTGTTTCTTACTTATGGAGTGATGGACAAACTACTCAGACGGCCGTTGGTTTAGCTGCTGGAAATTATACGTGTACAGTGACATCCAGTATTGGTTGTTCGGGAACAGTTGCAGTTACGGTGACTGAAATACCACCTCTTGTTTTGAGTATTACAAACCAAGTAGATGTAACCTGTAATTCAGGATCTGACGGTATTGCTGTAATAAATGTAACGCAAGGAACTTCCCCTTACACTTATAGTTGGGATAATTCTACATCAACAACTAATACAGCCAATGATTTAAATGCAAATACACATATTGTCACCGTTACAGATGCTAATAATTGTACACAATCACTTTCTGTTCTAATCGGTGAACCAGATCCGTTATCAATTAGTTTCATTACTCCGGATTCAATGATTTGTCCAGGGACAATTATCACCTTAAACGCTACAGGTATAGGTGGTTCATCACCTTATATTTTTACTTGGTCAGAAAATGGAACTATACTTGGAACAGGTGGTAGTTTCCCTATTGAACCAAATGCCTCAAATACTCAATATTGTGTTACATTATCTGAACAATGTGGATCTCCCACAACTCAGGAATGCGTTGTAATAACATTCCCTACACCTATTATTCCAAGTGTTGCGCCGGATAAACCGAAAGATTGTATACCTGGAGAGTTTACATTTTCAAATACATCTACAAACTCAGGTGCTGTATCATTCACCCAATATGCATTTTCAAGTGGGGATGTGTATAACTTAATTGGGACTGAAAATCTTACTGCTACATTTCCTAATGTGGGAGTATACGATGTGCAAATGACGGTTACATCAAATTATGGGTGTGTTTACATTAGTTCTATTGAAGATCTTATTGAAGTTACCCCTGTACCAACTGCGGATTTTACCGTTTCTAAAAATCCCGCAACTTGGTTCGAAACAGCTATTCAAACTTCAGATATATCACTGGGTAATATCACTAATTGGAATTGGTCGAGTCCAGGAGCTGTATCTATTGCATCTAGCGGTTCAAGTGCTTTAATTACTTATCCTGAAGGACAAGTTGGTACTTACCCAATAACACTCACCGTTACTACCGGAGAAGGTTGTTCAGATTCAATTACACTTGAAATAGAAATTGTTCCAGATATTATTTTATATGTCCCTAATTCATTCACACCAGATGACGACGAGCATAATCAAAATTGGTTTATTAATATTGATGGCATAGATTTTGAAAACTTCGAACTAGTTTTGTATAATCGTTGGGGTGAATTGATTTGGGAATCACATGATGTGAAAGAGAGCTGGGATGGAACATATGGAGGTAGAATTGTTCCGAATGGTACATATATTTGGAAAATTTCTTTCAAAGAAAAGGATAATGATGGAAGAAAGTTCTACACAGGATATGTAAACGTAATAAAATAAAAAATGATCAAGTATTTGATAGGTGTAATTTTTATTGTTTCGCTAATTTCATGCGAGGTTATCAATACCGCGCTGCAAACGGTCGATGGTTCAAATAATTCATCAAAACCCGGATTGACGAATGATGAAGTAATTTCTGGATTAAAGGAAGCATTGAATGTTGGTATAAAGAATTCTGTAAGCTTGACCTCTATTACCGATGTATTTTTAAAAAACGACGCCATACGAATAGTTTTTCCGCAAGATGCGATTAAAATAAAAGAAAAAGCAATTGAATTTGGAATGTCGGGTCAAGTAGAAAAATTTGAAACAACGCTAAATCGAGCTGCCGAAGAAGCGACTAAAGAAGCACTACCAATTTTTAAAGATGCGATATTATCAATGTCAGTACAAGATGGATTTAGTATTTTAAAGGGAGGAGATGGAGCAGCTACAAAATTTTTAAAAGAACAAACCACAGCTAAATTAGTATCAGCATTTAGTCCAAAAGTGAAAGAAGCAACCTCCAAAGTAAAATTAACGGAGTCATGGACACCTATTATTACTAGATATAATCAAGCGATGACATTAACAGGAGGACAAAAGTTAAATCCTGATTTAGATGCATACATCACTCAAAAAGCAATCGATGGATTATTTTTTATGGTGGAAAAAGAAGAAAATAAAATCCGAAAAGACCCTACAGCGCGAGTAACAGATCTATTAATGAAAGTATTCGGGAGCATCACAAATTAATAAAGTTTGGAATATCCACTTTCAGAATTAGTTTTAAGCGATACAGGCCAAGTATATCACTTGGGCTTACATCCAGAAAATATTGCTCATAAAATCATACTAGTTGGAGATCAAGATAGAGTTGGATTGATTAGTCAGTTTTTTGACACCGTTGAACATCAATCGAATCACCGTGAATTTGTTTGTCATACAGGAACTTATAAAAACAAAAGAATATCAGCTTTATCAACCGGTATAGGTACTGACAACATAGATATTGTTATCAATGAATTAGATGCATTGGTAAATATAGATCTAAAGAAAAGAACAAATAAATCTGTGCATACTGCATTAGAAATCATTCGTATAGGTACCTGCGGGATTTTACAGAAAGAAATACCAATTCATTCATGGATTGTTTCGACTCATGCATTTGGTCTGGATAATGTTGCACATTTTTACAATATACAATTTTCAAAGGAAGAGTTGGAAATGGAAAAGAAACTGACTAAACACCTCGGACTTCCTGAAAAAATTCAACCCTATTTCATACAGTCTTCTCCAAAATTAACGGAAAGAATTAGCTCTTCAAAAACATATAACGGAATAACTGTAACAAGTTCTGGATTTTATGGCCCTCAAGGTAGACAACTTAGGCTTCAGAATAAAATCAAAGATTTACAATTAAAATTTGGTCAATTTGAATCAGAATCAAAAGTCCTTAATTTTGAGATGGAAAGTTCTGCTTTATTTGCGTTAGGAAGAGAGCTAGGACATCAATGCGCCACAATTTGTTTAGGCGTTGCAAATAGACCAAGCATGGCATTTTCGAAGGGATATCATAAAGAAATGGAAGAATTAATCAAATATATTCTTGAACGAGTATAGAGACAATTAGGTTTTTCCAACATTGCGTTAAAATTTCTATCATTATTTCTGTTCAAAATCATCAATTGATCATTTGAAAAACAAGTAAAAAAAAAGGCTGCCATTACTGACAGCCTTACAATTAGTATATAAAACTTAAGCTTGTTCTTTTAATTTCTCAAGTTCTTCAGTCGATCCAACAATTTGATTTTGGAAATTACGAACACCAGTACCAGCAGGAATTAAATGACCAACGATAACGTTTTCTTTCAATCCTAATAACCAATCTTCTTTTCCAGAAATTGCTGCTTCATTCAACACTTTAGTTGTTTCCTGGAACGAAGCCGCAGAAATAAACGATTGCGTTTGAAGTGAAGCTCTTGTAATACCTTGAAGTAAAGGACGAGATGTTGCTGGAGTAGCCTCGCGTGCTTCAACCATTTTCTTATCTGCCCGTTTCAATTGAGAATTTTCGTCTCTTAGTTTACGAGAAGAAACAATCTGACCAGCTTTTAGATTTTCTGAGTCTCCAGAATCATCAACAACCATCATTCCAAATAATTCATCATTTGCTGTCATAATATCTGCTTTATGAACAGATTGACCTTCTAGAAAACGAGTGTCTCCAGATTCAATAATTTCATTTTTAAGCATCATTTGACGAACAATCACTTCAAAATGTTTATCATTTATTTTCACACCTTGAAGACGATAAACCTCTTGTATCTCGTTTACAATGTATTCTTGTACTTTAGTAGGTCCCTCAATATTCAAAATGTCAATTGGAGTTATAGCACCATCAGACAAAGGAGATCCAGCTCTTACATAATCATTTTCTTGAACCAAAATATGTTTCGAAAGTGGAACCATATATTTCTTCTCCTCTCCAGTTCTGGAAATAACAGAAATCTCCCGATTACCACGCTTGATTTTTCCAAATTGAGCAGTTCCATCAATTTCAGCAACTACTGCTGGATTTGAAGGATTACGTGCTTCAAATAATTCCGTTACTCTTGGAAGACCACCGGTGATATCACCCGTTTTCCCTGCCAATCGAGGTATTTTTACCAAAATCTCACCTGCTTCAATCTTAACACCTTCCGTTACAGAAATATGCGCATCTACAGGAAGTGAATATTCTCTCAGAATTTCCTTTGATTTTGGATCAATAATATGAATACTTGGACTTTTCTTTTTATCTCTGGTTTCAATAATTACTTTTTCTGTAAAGCCAGTTTGCTCATCGACTTCTTCTCTGAAAGTAACACCTTCGATGACACTATCAAAAACAATCTTACCTGGTACTTCTGAAATAATCAAGGCATTGTATGGATCCCATTTACAAATCACGTCACCTTTTTTAATCTTAGCACCCGTTTTAACCATTATTTCTGAACCATATGGAATGTTAGCATTCATAACAACGATTCCTGTCTTATCATCTGTGATTTTAATTTCAGCTGATCGACCTACAACAATTGAACGAATAGAACCATCAGCATTTGCTTTTTCGATAGTACGAAGTTCATCAATTTCTAATTTACCATTCGCTTTCGCTTTGATGTCAGAGATATCAGCAACATTAGATGCAGTTCCCCCAACGTGGAACGTACGTAGTGTTAACTGAGTACCTGGCTCACCAATAGACTGCGCAGCAATTACACCAACAGCATCACCCATTTGAGCTAAACGATGGTTAGATAAATTACGACCGTAGCATTTAGAACAAACACCTTTACGCATCTCACAAGTAAGAACAGATCGAATTTCAACTTCTTCGATTCCTGCAACCTCAACTGCAGTAGCAATTTCCTCGGTGATTATTTCACTTGAACCAACGATAAGTATATCCGATTCCGGTTGATAAACGTCATGTACGGAAGTTCTACCTAAAATTCTATCGTATAATGGCTCTACAACCTCGTCATTTTTCTTCAATGCTGTTGCAACAATCCCTCTAAGGGTTCCACAATCATGAGAATTAATAACAACATCTTGAGCAACATCAACCAAACGTCTGGTCAAATAACCAGCATCCGCTGTTTTCAAGGCTGTATCAGCTAAACCTTTACGAGCACCATGAGTTGAAATAAAATACTCTAAAATGGATAATCCTTCTTTAAAGTTAGATAAAATTGGGTTTTCAATGATCTCCTGAGCACTTGCACCTGATTTTTGAGGTTTTGCCATCAATCCCCTCATACCTGAAAGCTGACGAATTTGTTCTTTTGAACCCCTGGCACCAGAATCAAACATCATATAAATGGAATTGAAACCTTGACGATCACTTTTCAATTGATCCATCAATGTCTGTGTCAATTTAGCATTTGTATGTGTCCAGATATCGATAATTTGGTTATAACGCTCATTGTTAGTGATAAGACCCATGTTATAATTTGCCATTACTTCCTTTACGTCAGTATCAGCTTTCAACACTAATTCATCCTTCTCCTTTGGAATAATAACATCATCTAAGTTGAAAGACAAACCTCCTTTAAACGCCATTTCATAACCCAAACCTTTAATATCATCAAGGAATTGAGCAGTTCGCGATGTACCAGAAATTTTCAATACATTTCCAATAATATCACGTAACGCTTTTTTAGTCAAGACATCATTAATGAAACCAACTTCTCTAGGAACCTTTTCATTAAACATAACTCGACCGCATGTGGTCTCAATCAACATCAATTCTGGTTCACCGTTCTCATTTAAATCATAAGATTTAACTTTGATGTGTGAATGCAAATCGAGTTTATTCTCATTGTATGCAATAATAACCTCTTCCGGAGAATAGAAAGTACTTCCCTCTCCTTTAACAATTAGTTCAGCTGTACTTTTCTTACCTTTAGTAATGTAATACAATCCTAAAACCATATCCTGAGAAGGAACAGCAATAGGAGCACCATTTGCAGGATTTAAAATATTATGAGAAGCAAGCATTAACAATTGAGCTTCTAAAATAGCTGCATTACCTAATGGTAAATGCACAGCCATTTGATCCCCATCAAAATCCGCATTAAACGCAGTAGTTACTAAAGGGTGTAAACGTATCGCTTTACCTTCAATAAGTTTTGGTTGAAATGCTTGAATTCCTAATCTGTGTAATGTTGGTGCTCTGTTTAAAAGCACTGGATGTCCTTTCAAAATATTTTCTAAAATATCCCAAACAACAGGTTCTTTTTTATCTACAATTTTTTTAGCTGACTTAACTGTTTTAACAATTCCGCGCTCAATCATCTTGCGAATGATAAACGGTTTGTATAGTTCAGCCGCCATATCTTTCGGTAAACCACATTCATGTAATTTCAAATCTGGTCCAACAACAATTACCGAACGAGCAGAATAATCTACCCTTTTACCAAGTAAATTTTGACGGAAACGACCTTGCTTACCTTTTAAGGAATCTGACAACGATTTTAATGCACGATTCGATTCAGTTTTAACAGCACTCGCTTTTCTTGAATTATCAAACAATGAATCTACAGACTCCTGAAGCATTCTTTTCTCGTTTCGCAAGATAACTTCAGGTGCTTTAATTTCGATTAATCTTTTCAAACGATTATTACGGATAATAACCCTTCTATATAAATCATTTAAATCAGATGTAGCGAATCTTCCACCATCTAAAGGAACCAAAGGACGTAATTCAGGTGGAATAACCGGAACAACTTTTACGATCATCCATTCTGGTCTGTTGTCAATACGTTTTTGAGAATCACGCATAGATTCAACAACTTGAAGACGTTTTAAAGCCT
>CAIUSK010000040.1 GCA_903901805.1 uncultured Flavobacteriales bacterium | reverse complement strand
AAGAAAAGGTAAGGATCTTTCAAAACCGGCTGATTTGCATCGAATACATCCACACGTACTCCTACGTTGAAAACGATGTCTTTAAAAGCAAATTTATCCATTATATAACCCGCCATATATACGGGTTGAAAAGCACCAACAAATCGTTTGAAATTCCCATTCTCATCATAGTCATTAAAATAACCATTGATATCCGTATTTCCTCGAACTTTTTTACCTGTATGATCATACCCCCAATAAGAAACATAAGAATTACCTTGATTTAATAATTCATCCGGTGAAAACATATCGAATGTATAAATATTTGGGTCATATTGATCAATATCAACAAAATCAGATCCAGCAGGATCAAGTCCTAAATTTTGTCTTAAATTATAATCAAAAAATGATTGATTATCATTTTCCTTCTGACCTCCATAATTTCCTGATCCTGATGTATTCGCATACCCCGTATTAAGTCTATCGTACGTTATTGCTTTGAAAGAACCTGAATCTGAAACAGCGAAGCTATTCAAATCCAATTCTCTAATATGAAAATTAGCTAATTGACGAGCAATTGACCAAATACCCACCGGTCCAAAATCACCACTTGACCAACCTCTATCCATACGTTGCTCAAATTCAAAACCAAGAGAGATATTGTGATCACCAATAGAAACTGAACCTGAACCCGTAACACGGAATTGATCATTCTCTGATTTACCAAAACCATTGTAAGGCGAACCTACATTACTCCAAATACCATAAACACTTGATGGAGCATCCCCATTACGAAGCGCATTTCCTTGTTGGATTTGAAATAGGTTTTCATATCTACCAGTTGGATTACCCTCATAAATATCAAAATATTGGGTCGTAATTGCAGCCAAAGCAGCATTTGTCTCAGAAGGAGTAAACTTAACCTCTACTTCTTTGAAACCGTTGTGAACATATGTTTGAGTAATTGGATCATATTCATAAGATGGTCTTCTCTCTGTTTCAAATTTACCAACATGACCATAGTTGAAAAGATTGTATTTGTGATTATCATCATAGAACTCGTCTTGTGATCTTGAGAAGTCGACCATTATATTATAGTTGGCAGACTTTATCTTGGAAGCTGAATTTTCATCTTTATTTACAAAACGTTGTGTTAACCTACCAAACACCCTCCAATCTAATGACTTAAACACACCATAATTTGAGAAGTTTAGGAGTGAACCTGCATACGAATAGTTCGTTCCTTGACTAAAATTTAACGAACCTCCAAATGTTAGATTGACAGAAGGACCTGTATTAACGTCTAATTTAAATTGACTGGATAATACACTTGAACCAGCATTCATTCTCCATGCCGTTTTTTCAAAATCTGAATTTCTTAAGAATAAGGCATTGTGAAAAGTACCAAAACCAGTAGATGTTGGACGCAAAGGGTTAGTTAACAAATCATCTCTAACTTCTTTTTTGATTCTGTAACTACCACCAGCTAACGGCCGATTATCCAATTCGTTTGTATAATTCACGGAAGCTAAAAACCCTAGTCTTGGTTTTGTTTTTTTACCTGTTGAGTCTTTCTGCATCCAAAGAGGACCAGATAACATACCTTCTATTAGATTGTATCCAAATTTATCCAACCCAAACACCTTTCCATCATATCCATCTTTGTCTGCACCTCTAAGGTATAAACCAGAACTTACTCCTTCAATACTTCCAAAGTATTTCGCAGATGGTCCACGCGTAGTAATCGCAATAATTCCACCAGTAACATCACCGTAATTGGCAGGAACACCTCCTGTTATTACCGAAACCTCCTCCAATGAGGACTTTGGTAAATTTGAAGACCCACGTACTTTTATACCATCAATGTAAAAATAAGTACCATCTGAACGAGAACCCCTAACCGAAATCTCACCTGTACCTTCATTCGTATTAACACCACCAACTGTCGCAGCTACACCTGCAGCAGAACGAACAGGCAACCTTCCAATATCCTCACGAGTAACTGTTCCTCCGGATGCACCACCATCCTTATCAATTAAAGGTACTTTATATACAACTATTTTGAACTCTTCTAAATCTTTAATATCATTAGGCTTTGTTAACCCAATATTATCCAAAAAAGATATTTTATCTCCAATTACCTTGAACCCTGTCAATTTGAAAGGCTGATAACCATCAGAGCTTCGAACTTCCACATCGTATGTACCAGGAGTAATACTATTAATTTGGAATTCTCCCTTCTCATCAGTTGACGCACCTGCCTTAGTTGAACCATTTAAAATCAACACGACTTTACAGTACTCTAAACCAACCTTAGTTTTTTCATCCCTCACAGAGCCTTTGACCATTCCTAAACCAGTCTGTGAATAAATAGAAGTAACTGATATAAAAATAGTTACTATCGCAAATGTAAATTTTTGTAACATAAACAATATTTAATGTTT
>CAIUSK010000039.1 GCA_903901805.1 uncultured Flavobacteriales bacterium | reverse complement strand
TTCAAATTCAATTTTTTCTGGAACATTAATTTCAACACTGTTATATTTTAACCGAACGTCAATTAAAGAAGTTCCTTTCTGAATGGCAATCACAACCAATGAAGGAACGCGAAACGATGAAATGTCCTGATATTCTTCACAATTCCATGTAACTGAAATAGAATCTGAAGGAATTTGAATATTCATTTGTTTCATAAAGGATATCGAATCATCAAACGTATACACTATATTAACCCACTTAGAGTTAGTATCAGACATACGCATATTTCCGGAATAGGTTACTTGATTGTTCGCTAATGAATCTTTTTTTAAGGACAAAGCTGTTTTATCCAATTTTGGATAGTACACAGGAAGTCCAAGAAGGAATTCTTCTAAATCTTTTAGATCAAGCTCTACCCCTATTAAATTTGAAAGAAGATCAGTATTTCCTCGACTGTAACATTTTGAAAATCTATTGAGCAATACCCCTTCCAAATTAGTAATTTGTATGGTCGCAGCTTGAATACCCATATAATTTGCATTGGCAAAAACAAGACTATCTTTTTTCACACGAGTTGAAAGTCGCATGTCCGCACTGAAATCTGGATTTGTAGTATTCAACTCAACACCAATTTTGGCGTAAAAAAAATCAGGTCTATTATTAATGAGATCGGAAATTTGTTGATTGACTGAATTTAAATCATTTTCTAAAAATTGCTTTTGCGCGCTAATCTTGAAATTAACCAGAAGCAATGCGCCAACAAAAACCCATTTAATACTGAGGCTCATAATATTCAATTTTTTCAATTTTATCATTTAGAACCTTATTTTTTGAGCCCAAATCTGACGCTTTTATCCAATATTTTAAAGCACTTTTTTTATCCCCAGTTTTAAAGAATGCATCGCCTAGATGTTCTGTCAACATATTATCTGCTTGATCCGTATAGATTGCCAGAAAAATAGCTAATGCTTCTGAATATTTACCATCTTGAAAAAACACGTAACCTTGGGTATCTCTATACTTTGAGCTTGAATTCAAACCAACAACTTCATTGATTAATCGAGTTGCCAATGAAAGATCTTTTTTATAAAAAGCCAATCGGTATGCAAAATTATTTTTCAAAATAATATTTTTCGGATCTATTTCTAATGCAGTATTGTAATTATCTATTGCCTTGCTCATTTCTTTCTTTCCAAAATACGACTCACCCAATTGACCATGAAATTCGGCGAGCAATGGATCATTTGCTTTAACAAAGTCCATTCCATTTGTTACTAATTCAATTGCCTCATCATATTTTTTTAATTGATTTGATGCCAATCCTGCCATTAAATACACGTTTGCTACAGTTGGAAAAAGTTCTAAGCAGCTCATTGCATCTTTTTTCAAATCAGCAAAATTCTTCTCTTCATAGTCTAGTAATAAAACCTCTTGCCAAATCAAGTACTTTGATTTATCGTATTCAAGCGCTTTTTTGTATGCCCGTAATGCTTCATTATTGTTATTGATACGCTGTAGAAAATCTCCTTTAAACGTATACGACTTTGCATTATCTGGAAAAACTTCAGTAATATAATTTACTAAATCTTCCATTATCGAATCTGGGGTATTAACATCAAACAATTGGATTGCCATTTTCATTCTATCGTCTAGTGATAAATCACATTTAATGGCAGCAACAAATTCTTGAATTCCTTTCTCTTTTTGATTGGTACGGAAATAATAATCACCTAATAATTTGTGTGCATTTCCATTACTTGGATCAGCAGCAACCAGAGATTCCATTGTTTGGAATGCTTTTACATCTTGCTTTGTCTCAAAATAATAATCAATTTCTGTTGCAATCAATCGAGCATCCTTCGGAAATTTTTGCTTTGCTTTCTCAATAGTTGCTAATGCATCTTTTTCATTTTTTAGTTTAAGATATAAATAAAATTTACGAATAGAGATACTGGTGTTTACTCCAATTTCATTCTCAGTTTTGGTTAACATCTCAATAGCCTCTGAAATTTTACCTGTTTTTTCTAGAAGAGAAGCATATTCAAACAGCCATTCTGCCTTGTGCGGTTGAAGTTTTAAGAGTTGCTTATAAATTTTGGTTGCATTTTCTTCATCATTCAATTCCTTGTACATATATGCTAACTCTTGCAAATACCACGTATTTAAAGGATCTCGATCTGCTGCATTTTTGGTTGAAATAGAAGCGTTTTGAATATCATTTTTCATAAGATAACATTGCGCCAATGCAAAATGTGGAGCATCTTCAGTGGGAGCAATTTCACTTGCTTTCAAAAAAAGTTCAATGGCCTCATCTAATTGCCCACTCAATTTTGCCCGTAAACCTTGATGAAATTTTTGAATATATTCCTTATTCTCCTCACTGGATTGCGCAGTGTCTTTTTTATGCGAAACTACTTTACAGGAGTTCAGCAGTAATAAAATAAGTATGAATTTTACAATTCGCATACCATTAAACCTGTATATTGGAATAATCTCCTAAACTTAGGTCATTACTTTTTCCAATTACAACAGCATGAGATCCAATCATAGAATCCCGAAGTACGACTCCTGATATGGACGTTTTGTCCTGTATAATTGAATTATGTACAATACTATTTGAAATTTTTGAGCCTGCACCAATTGATACGTGTGGACCAACAACTGAGTTTTCAATCACAACACCAGCACCAATAAAGCAGGGCGGAATAATCGTGGCATTAGAAACTTTTAAATCCTCATGAACTAAATTTCGATTTTTCGCCCAGTCATTTTCCAACACACGTTGGTTCGTATGCACGGTAACTTCTTTATTTCCACAATCTAACCATTCAGAAACTGTTCCTGGTTTCAATTTATATCCAGCTTCTGTTAATCGACGCATGGCATCAGGAAGTTGATATTCTCCTCCCTTCATTATTTTGTTATCAATCAAAAAGTTCAATTCTTGTTTTAATCGATTTCCATCTTTGAAATAATAAATACCAATCATTGCCAAATTAGATACAAATTGTTCTGGTTTTTCAACAAAGTCAGTTATATTTCCTTCTGCATCTAATTGTACAACTCCAAAAGCACTCGGATCTTCAATTTGATTAACCCATAAAATACCATCAACTGTTGGGTCCAATTTAAAATCAGCTTTGAACAAGGTGTCAGCAAATGCCACCACCACAGGACCTTCTAAGGCAGATTCAGCACACAAAACAGCATGAGCAGTACCTAAAGGTTCGTGTTGGTAATGAATTGTCCCTTTTGCACCTAAACTTGCTGCAACAGCAATGAGTTCATTTTCTACTTCGGTTCCAAAATCGCCAATAATAAAAGCAATCTCATCAATGGGTTCAGTACAAACCTCTGCGATATCTTCAACTAGCCTATGTACGATTGGTTTTCCTCCAACAGGCACAAGCGGTTTTGGAATTGTCAACGTATGAGGACGCAATCTACTTCCTCTTCCAGCCATCGGCACTATAATTTTCATAGAATTAAGTATTTTTCAATTAACTTTTCAAACCTGTACTACCAAAACCACCTGTTCCTCTACTAGTTTCAGATAACTTCTCAGTAACATTCCAATTCGCTTGTTCCACCTTCGCAAAAACCAATTGAGCAATTCGTTCTGCAGGTTCAATCACAACATTTTCAGCTGATAGATTAATCAAAATCACACCAACCTCACCTCTATAGTCAGCATCAATTGTTCCGGGTGAATTTAAGACGGTAATTCCTTTTTTTAAGGCCAACCCACTTCTTGGTCGCACCTGACATTCATATCCTTCAGGGATTTCCATAAATATTCCAGTTGGAATTAATTTACGTTCCATGGGCTTTAATTCGACTTCTGTATCAATATTCGCCCGAATATCCATTCCAGCGGACAAAGGAGTTTCATATTTAGGCAATTCATTTGTGGCAAGAAATTTCACTTTAACTTCCATAAATCAAAATTTAAGAAACTGCTTTTAAAATTGAGAATTTAGATTTTGCAAACTGATCTTCAGCAAATTGACGAGTAAGACGATACGATTTTTTTCCAGATGAAGGTAATTCGAACATCGCATCCGTTAATATTGCTTCACAAATTGAACGTAAGCCTCGTGCTCCCAATTTAAATTCAACTGCTTTTGTAACGATAAAATCCAACGCTTCATTATCAAAAGTCAATTTAACATCATCCAAATCGAATAGTTTCTTGTATTGCTTGGTTAAGGCATTTTTGGGTTCCGTTAAAATTCTTCTTAAACTATTTTCATCTAGCGGCTCCAAATAACTCAACACAGGAAAACGACCAATCAATTCAGGAATCAACCCAAAACTTTTTATATCCGTTGGGTTGATATAACGAAGTAATGAATCTTGTTCGATGCGGGAAGATGCATCAGAAGAGAAGCCAATTGTTTGCTTATTAACCCTTCCTGCAATGATTTTTTCAATACCATCAAAAGCTCCACCGCAGATAAAAAGAATATTTTTTGTATCAATTTGAACCATTTTTTGCTCTGGGTGCTTTCTGCCTCCTTGTGGCGGAACGCTTGACACAGTTCCTTCTAACAATTTCAGCAAAGCTTGTTGAACTCCCTCACCAGAAACGTCTCTCGTAATAGATGGATTATCCCCTTTTCTTGCGATCTTATCCACCTCATCAATAAAAACAATTCCGCGCTGCGCATGTTCAACATTATAATCAGCTGTTTGAAGCAAACGAGACAAAATGCTTTCCACATCTTCACCAACATAACCTGCTTCAGTTAATACTGTTGCATCGGCAATGCAGAAAGGAACGTTTAGCAATTTAGCAATTGTTTTTGCCAATAAAGTCTTTCCAGTACCAGTTCTTCCGACAAGCATTATATTGGACTTTTCAATCTCAACTTCCTCCGCTTTAGATGGATTATTGATTCGCTTGTAGTGATTGTATACAGCCACAGCCAAAACACGTTTTGCTTCTTCCTGACCGATTACATATTCGTCCAAAAAGTTTTTTATTTCAAGTGGTTTTTTAACTTGAAAAGAACCGCCAGTTTTTGATGGTGTTGCACCATCGCCTTGTTTGAATGATAATTCATCGCGTACAATACGTTCAGCTTGAATGGTACAAGAATCACAAATATGTCCTGTAACACCTGCAATCAACATACCCACCTCTGCCCTTGTTGAGCCACAGAATGAGCAGTTGGCTTCTTTTTTAGCCATTGAAAAGAGTGTTTAAATTATTTCGGATTACGTAATAAAATCTCATCAACCATACCGTAATCTTTAGCCTCTTCAGATGTCATCCAATAATCACGATCTGAGTCAGACCAAACCTTTTCATAATCTTGTTTACTATGAATAGCAATGATGTCGTAAAGCTCTTTCTTTAATTTTTGAATTTCACGTGCCGTAATTTCAATGTCTGATGCTTGACCTTGAGCTCCACCCAACGGTTGGTGAATCATAACACGTGAATGTTTTAACGCTGAGCGCTTTCCTTCTGCTCCAGCACACAAAAGAACCGCTCCCATAGAAGCTGCCATTCCCGTACAAATTGTTGCAACATCCGGTCGAATATACTGCATAGTGTCATAAATACCTAAGCCAGCATATACAGAACCTCCAGGAGAATTTAAATAAATCTGTATATCTTTTTTTGCATCAGCCGACTCTAAAAACAATAACTGAGCATTGATAATATTAGCAACTTGATCATTAATTCCTGTTCCTAAAAAAATGATGCGATCCATCATCAAACGTGAAAAAACGTCCATTTGAGTCATGTTTAATGACCGTTCTTCAATAATGTAAGGTGTCAAAGATGACTCAATGTAATGTTCAACATGCATGCTGCTAAGTCCAATGTGTTTGGTAGCATACTTTCTAAATTCGTTATAATCCGTCATAAAAGTGAGTTTTTCAAATTAAGCCTTAAAGGTAATGAAAGAAATCAGTTCTATTTCAATCCTTTTAAAAATCATTCTTATTTTTCACACTAATTATCTTTTGATTAGTTTTGAATCGAAATGAATCTATCCGAAGTTCACAATAAAAAAATATTAATTTCTTGTTTGAATTGGGGAATGGGTCATGTTTCGCGTTCTCTCGGTCTAATTCAAAAACTTGAAAACCAGGGGAATGAATGCATTGTCGCGGGAAATGAGGACCAACTAGAGGTTTTCAGAACCTATTTTCCGCGTATTGAAACCATCACACATTCCGATTATCCCTTTAATTTTTCGAACACATTAACGTTTTCTACTGCCCTTTGGAAACAAAAATCTAAATTACTCTCCTATATTCAAAAAGAAAAAGAAGACGTTTTAAACTTTGTGAAAAAGTACAATATAGACCTCGTTATTTCGGATCATCGTTACGGATTTAGAACGGATGCATGTACATCCATATTTTTGACGCATCAATTTAATCTTCCATTGAAGGGATTGAGTAAACTTTTTGATTTCTTTCACAAACGTTGGATAAATAAATTCGACTTAATTTGGCTTGTCGACGACCCGAATAAAAAATTAGCCGGTAAACTAGCTGAAAGCAATGGAAGTAAAAAAATATTTTACATCGGAATCTTGTCTAGATTCGAGAATCAGCCACAAATCAACCTTGTGAAAAAAAATAATGCATTGTTATTACTGAGTGGCCCTGGTGTACATCATGACTTTTTACTGCAGTCATTTTTAACTCAATGCCCTGAAACACAAGAAAAGATAGTGATAGGAAATCCAGAAGCGATAGAGGATATTCAATTTACCAACGATAATATTGTTTTTGTTGCCACAAAAGATTGGTTGGTCATTGACAAATACTTGGCAGAAGCGCAAGATGTTTATTCCTTTTTTGGATATTCAACCCTGATGGATATCAACTACATACAATGCAATAAACACTTATTTCCGTGTCCACATCAATGGGAACAATCTTATTTAAATGAACTACATGGCAATAATTAACGACCAAATTTTTACAATTGACTCTTTTAGATTAATTTCGTAATCGAATGCAAAAATTCTTACTTTATTCAATTTTACTTGGTTTTTTCACCTTGACTTCATGTCAAGATGATACTAAAATTAAGGTGAGAAAAAAAACAACTTGGGTTGACAAAGAGAAGGATGACCACAGCTACGCCAATGTGGATGAAGTTAAAACAAAACACCTACACCTCGAATTAGATGTAAATTTCAAAAACAAAACGATTTATGGTGTTGCCCGCCACGACCTAGGTAATCATGTCTCTGATACCATAATATTTGATATCAAACACCTTCAAATCCAAAAAATAACATTAGGAAAAAAAGGATCAGAAATAGAATCTGAATTTGTAATAGGACCCTGGGACAAAGACTCCATTTTGGGGCAACCGTTGATTGTTGGACTTAAAAAATCGACACAATTTGTCAATATTTATTACCAAACTACTTCTCGCACAGAAGCTATTGATTGGCTTGACCCCGTTCAAACGGAAGGAAAAATACATCCATTTTTATATACACAAGGACAACCTATTCTCACTCGAACATGGATTCCATTGCAAGACTCCCCATTAAATCGTTTTACTTACAGCGCAGATGTTAAAGTTCCAAAAGAATTGATGGCAGTAATGAGCGCTGAAAACCCAATCAAAAAAAACGAAGAAGGATTGTACCATTTTGAAATGAAACAAGCAATTCCAAGCTATTTGATTGCCCTTTCAGTTGGTAATATAAATTACGTTCCTATATCAAACAAATGCGGCATTTATGCTGAACCAGAATTACTTACTGCGGCAAAAAATGAATTTGAAGATTTACCCAAAATGATTTCAGTAGCAGAAAAACTATACGGACCTTATCGTTGGGGAAAATATGATTTGTTAGTACTCCCATATTCATTTCCTTACGGCGGAATGGAAAATCCATGTTTAACATTTGTAAATCCGACAATCATAGCCGGGGACAAGAGTTTAGTTTCTGTTATTGCTCATGAACTAGCTCATTCATGGTCAGGAAATTTGGTAACCAATAGAACATGGAATGACTTCTGGCTAAACGAAGGGTTTACTGTTTATTTTGAGCATCGAATCATGGAAGAAATTGCAGATTCAGAATATGTAGAAATGCTTTCACTCATTGAATTTGGAGAGTTAAAGAACGAACTTAAGCAATTCAAAAAAGAAAACCGATTAGCCGATACACACTTGAAACTCGATCTAAAAAACCGAAACCCTGGAGACGGATTAACCCAAGTAGCCTATATCAAAGGAGCTTTCTTTTTGAAAACACTTGAACAAACAGTTGGAAGAGAAAAAATGGATGCTTTTTTAACCAACTATTTCAACGCATTTGCATTTCAAACCATAAGCACAGAAAAATTCATCGATTATTTAAAAAATGAATTGCTAGAGCCCAATAAAATCAAATTTAATATTGACGAATGGGTTTATGAACCAGGAATCCCTAAAAGCTGCCTAAAAATTGAATCGAAAAAATTCAAACACATGCAACAGCTTGCTAAGGCCTTTGCATCAGGGGATGATATTTTTGAACCGAAAACAACTTACGAACCAATCCCAAAATCTTGGCGTAAAAAAAGAACAACTAAACAAATCAAACGATCTGATTACACCACACAAGAATGGATAGAATTTATTCGTTCATTACCTATGTTTATGGACCCTGAAAAACTTGCATTAGCGGATGCTTACATGAATTTCTCGCGCTGGGGTAATTCAGAAGTCATGACAGAATGGTATTTGATTTCTATTCGAAGTGACTATAAGCCAGCATTTTTACCGATGGAACAATTCATTACAAAAGTAGGTAGACGAAAGTACTTAATGCCTATCTATACTGAATTAAATAAAACACCAGATCACCGACTATTAGGATTATCTATCTTTGAAACGGCTAAACAAAACTATCATTTCATCTCGAGAAACTCCGTATCAGAACTTTTAGGTTTGTAAACTATTGAGTGTAGATAAATATTTTTAATTTTACACACAGCCAACAGTTAAAGTAATTAACTTCGTGGAGTTTCAAAAGTTAAAATACACATATGAATTTTATTGTTTCCAGTACAACCCTTTTACGTCATTTACAGAGTATTTCAGGTGTACTTAGTACAAACAGCAGTTTGCCGATATTAGATAATTTCTTATTCGAAATTGTTGACAACAAATTAACCGTTCTAGCATCGGATTTGGAAACTACTATGGTAACTTCCCTAGAAGTGCAAACAGAAGAAGCAGGTAAAATTGCTATTCCGGCAAAATTATTACTTGATGTTCTTAAGAATCTTCCAGATCAACCATGTTCATTTCGAATCAATACGGATTTTGGAATCGAAATAGGCTATGATAACGGTAATTCTAAAATGGTTGGATTCAACGCTGAAGAGTATCCGAAATTACCGGTTTTGGAAAATAAAAGTTCAGTAAAAATAACTGGTGAGATTTTATCAAGAGCAATAAACAAAACTATTTTCGCAACTGGGAATGATGAGTTACGCCCTGTAATGAGCGGTGTATATTGTCAATTCTCTGAACAAGAAATTACTTTCGTTGCTACGGATGCTCATAAACTAGTGCGATACACACGGAAAGATTTTGCTGCCGACGGAAACGCTTCGTTCATACTTCCAAAAAAACCATTGAACTTATTAAAATCAAATGTGCGCGGTGATGAAGAATTAACCATCGAGTTTAACAGTTCTAATGCTATATTCACATTCAATGATTTAACGTTGATCTGTCGATTAATTGACGGCAAATACCCTAATTATGAAGCTGTTATACCGAAAGAAAATCCTAATGTTTTAACAATTGATAGACAACAGTTTTTAAGCTCTATTAAACGTGTATCTATTTTTTCAAATAAAACTACGCATCAGATAAAGTTAAAACTTGCTGGTTCTGAATTGTTACTTTCTGCTGAGGATCTAGATTTCTCAAATGCAGCAAGTGAGCGCCTTACGTGTCAATATGATGGAGACGATATGGAAATTGGGTTTAATTCACGCTTTTTGATGGATATGCTCAGTAATTTGGACACTCCAGAAATTAGATTAGCAATGAGTATACCTAGTCGTGCTGGATTATTGATGCCGAATCTACCTGATAATCAAGAAGAAGACATTCTTATGTTGGTAATGCCTGTTATGTTGAATAGATAAATTCAACACAAGGTCACAAACAGTTTATGACACCTTCCCCGAAAAAAAGTATACGCAACCTAAGTTTGGTTGAGCTTCAAGAATATTTATTTTCGATTGGGCAAAAGTCTTTTAGAGCGAAGCAAATCTATGAATGGCTTTGGAAAAAAAACGCACATTCTTTTCAAGAAATGTCAAATCTTCCATCCAATTTTAGAGATTTATTAGCGACTGAATTTTACATCGACCATATTCAACTTACAGACAAGCAAACCAGTAAGGACGGAACAGTAAAATGTGCTTTCTCCATTGGCGAATCACAAGTAATTGAAGGAGTTTTGATACCGACAAAATCGAGATCCACCGCTTGTATTTCCTCTCAGGTTGGGTGTAGTTTATCTTGTACATTCTGTGCTACTGGAAGATTGAAATTATTACGGAATTTATCTGCTGGTGAAATTGTTGATCAAGTGGTTTATTTGAACGAGGAGTCCCTTAAAAACCAAAATAGAGCCTTAAGCAATATCGTTTATATGGGAATGGGCGAACCATTGTTGAATTATAAAAACGTTTTGAAATCAACTGAACTTCTTTGCTCAGAAGAAGGCTTAGGTATTTCTCCAAGAAGAATTACCGTCTCAACAGCAGGAATTGCAAAAATGATAAAAAAACTTGGAGACGATCAAGTAAAATTTAATTTAGCACTTTCTTTACATGCTGCCAACGATTCAAAAAGAGACAAAATAATGGAAATTAATGAATCAAATAATTTAGCCGAATTATCTGAAGCATTGACTTATTTTTATGAAAAAACAGGTAGTAGAATTACTTTTGAATATATTATTTTTAAAGACTTCAATGATCAACCAGAGGATGCTTTTGAATTGGCGGCATTTGCTAAATGTGTCCCGTGTAAAATTAACATCATTGAATACAACCCTATTGACGACGGCATTTTTCAACAAGCATCAATCGATAAAGTGAATGCATTTGCTTCGATATTAGAAAGTAAAAATATGATCGTAAATATTCGGAGAAGCAGAGGGAAAGATATTGATGCAGCATGTGGACAATTAGCCAATAAGAATAAGACGGCTGCAATTGAAGGTCGGATTTTAAAATAACGTTATTTACCTCCCCAGTGTTGAAACCGCTGTTCGATTCGTAAAACTCTTTGTACATTTGTAAAAGAACATGGAAGATTCATTTGATTATCGAGAAGAAGCAGAGAGCAATGGCGAACAAGACTATGACAAAGTCCTTCGACCAAAATATTTAACCGATTTTTCGGGACAAGATCCAATTGTTCAAAATTTATCCATTTTTGTTCAAGCCGCTAAATTGCGAAACGAACCACTCGACCATGTCCTTTTACATGGCCCTCCAGGTCTTGGTAAAACAACACTAGCTAATATTATTGCAAATGAATTGGGTGTCGGCTTTAAAGTCACCAGCGGTCCAGTATTAGATAAACCAGGTGATTTAGCAGGACTTCTTACCAATCTTGGAGAAGGTGATGTATTATTTATTGATGAAATACACCGTTTAAGTCCAGTAGTGGAAGAGTATTTATATTCTGCCATGGAAGATTATGTAATTGATATTTTAATTGACTCGGGAGCCAACGCACGTAGTATTCAAATAAACCTAAATCCGTTCACATTGATAGGTGCTACTACGCGATCAGGCCTATTGACCTCTCCCCTACGCGCACGTTTTGGTATAAATTCAAGATTAGAATATTACGATTCCAAAACACTTACTTTAATTATTGAGCGCTCTGCAAGCCTTTTGGGTATTGCAATTGATGAAGATGCTGCGTATAAAATTGCCAGCAGAAGTCGCGGGACACCACGTATTGGAAATGCCTTACTGAGACGAGTTCGAGATTTTGCACAAATTAAGGGTTCAGGAAAAATAGATGACGAAATAACTGAATATGCTTTGAATGCATTAAATGTTGATGCAAATGGCTTAGATGAAATGGACATTCGCATCTTGAAAGTAATTATAGAAAAATTCAGTGGTGGCCCAGTAGGATTGACTACTATTGCAACAGCTATTGGAGAAAATGCTGGAACACTAGAAGAGGTTTACGAACCTTTTTTAATTCAAGAAGGATTTTTGATGCGGACTCCACGTGGTAGAAAAGCGACCGATAAGGCATTCAAGCACTTGGGTAAAGACTTTGGGTGGTCACAAGGTGGTTTGTTTTAAATGAATGCAAAGAAAATAATCTATGACAAGGCCAATGAATTAGGCTTTTTCTCTTGTGGATTTTCTAAAGCACAATTTTTGGAAGAGGAAGCACCTCGATTAGAAGATTGGTTAACGCACAATTACCACGGTAAAATGGGCTATATGGCCAATCATTTTGACAAGCGTTTAGATCCCCGTTTATTAGTTGATGGAGCCAAAACTATTGTCTCACTTCTCTTTAATTACTTCCCTGAAACTAAACAGAATGCCGACGCACCAAAAATAGCCAAGTATGCCTATGGAGAAGACTATCATTTTGTAATAAAAGATAAGCTCAATGAATTGTTGAATTTTCTTCGTGAGAAAGTCGGTGCTATTAACGGACGAGTTTTTGTTGATTCAGCACCGGTAATGGACAAAGCTTGGGCCAAGAAATCAGGGTTAGGATGGATTGGAAAGAATACAAATTTAATCCAGCCCAGGATGGGAAGCTTTTTCTTTATTGCGGAGTTAATCATTGATCTCAAAATTGAGCCCGATGGTCCTATGAAAGATTATTGCGGAACATGCACCCGTTGCATTGATTCGTGTCCAACCGAAGCAATTGTTCAACCTTACGTTGTAGATGGATCCAAATGTATTTCATACCTTACAATTGAGTTAAAAGACCAGCTTATCCCACAAGAATTCTCTGGTAAAATGGATCAATGGATGTTTGGATGTGATATATGCCAGGATGTTTGTCCATGGAATCGATTTTCGAAGGCAACACATGAAAAGCGCTTTAAACCAAATCCTCTTTTATTGGAAATGAAAACAAATGAATGGCACGAATTGAATGAAGAGGTTTTTAATCAGCTCTTTAAATTAAGTGCCGTTAAGCGCACAAAATTTGATGGATTAAAACGAAACATTGAATTCTTAAAATAAGTTTGGCTATTTTTTTACTCGCTCAGATTCACGCACAATGAAGGATACGTCTAAAACATTTTCTAATTGGTTTTCTACGGTAGCTAAATTTAATTCGAATGAATATTTTCCTTTCATAGGTAATTTTCGTTTCGAGAATTTCACATAATGCTCCACCGAACTACCTGTTTTATTTCCTATCCAACGAC
>CAIUSK010000038.1 GCA_903901805.1 uncultured Flavobacteriales bacterium | reverse complement strand
TCAATGATTTTTTTTAATCACTTCGTGATACAAATTCTCATATTGGGGTAAAATCAAATCCAATGAAAATAAAGCTGCTCGTTTCTTTGCTTGTTGTTTAAATAATGACAGTTTTTCATCATTAGACAGTAAATCAATCGCATATTCAGCCATCGATTTTACGTCTCCAACATCAGACAAGTACCCGGAAAATCCATGAAGGTTCACCTCTGGAATACCACCTGTATTGGATGAAATCACAGGTACACCTGCAGCCATAGCTTCAAGGGCGGCTAACCCAAAACTCTCTGTTTCAGAGGGGAGCAAAAATAAATCAGAAAATTCTAAAATATGATTCGTGTCTCTTACTTTTCCGAAGAAAATCACCTTATTTATTAATCCTAATTCTCTGCTCATTTTTTCAGCCACATGCCTGTCTGGTCCATCACCAACTAAAATCAACTTTGAATCAACAGTCTTTTGGATTTCATTGAAAATTAAAATCACATCTTCAATACGCTTTACGGGTCGAAAATTTGAAACATGACAAATGAGTTTTTGATTTTCTCTTGCGTATTTGGTTCGCAAATCCTTAACAGATGCATCTGATTCAGTTTCTTCTATTTGAATAAAATTAGGAATTACATGAATTGGACGTTCAATGGCAAAATGCTTAATCGTATCCTGTTTTAAACTTTCAGACACTGTAGTAACTGCATTAGAAGTATTGATGCAAAAACGAATAACTGGTTCAAATGATGGATCTTTTCCAACCAATGTAATATCAGTGCCGTGAAGTGTTGTTATGAAAGGGATTTCTATACCTTGTGTTCTCAATATTTGCTGAGCCATGAATGCTGCTGAGGCGTGAGGTATAGCATAATGAACATGAAGTAGATCCAAGTTCTCATATTTCACCACGTCCACAAGTTTACTGGCCAATTCAGTTTCATAGGGTTGATAATCAAACAGCGGATAATTGCTTACAGAGACTTCGTGATAAAAAATATTCTCATGAAAACTACCTAGACGAACGGGTTGAGAATAGGTAATAAAGTGAACTTGATGTCCTTTTTTTGCCAGAGCCTTGCCTAATTCTGTCCCAACCACACCACTTCCGCCGAAAGTGGGATATAATACCATCCCTATTTTCATAATTTACTTATTAAACAAAACTTTCAGAAAGAATGTTTATCACTCATCTAATTCAATTCCTGATTCAGATTCGAACAGTTTGATAATCAAAGATAACCGATAAATAATAGGTAATATTCTCACCACTTGTCCTTGGTCATTTTTGAGTTTTATAGCGTATGCGCTGCGAAAAGGGCTATTGTCAGCGTTAATAACATCGTAATAAAGTCCTGCTGTTAGTGCAACTGATTTAGCTAGGTCTAATTTAACGCCTCCGCACAAAAATAAAGTGGGTGCCCAAGTGTTAGAAGTTAATTGTTGATAGGTAATGTAATTAAATGGACTTTTTAAGATTTCAAATTCTGCACCTCCGTAGACATGCGTTTTACCAGATCCAACAACTCTACCGTGCACAAAAGCTCCTCCTCCATAAATTCGTTGCGTAGTATTTATTCCTAAAAAATTAGAGTTTGTTTGCTGTATACGAAACGAAGGGCCAACCACTAAATTTTCACTCAATAAAATCCCCAATTTTGGACCGATTCCAAAGCTTGAGCCTAGGTTTGAAGCACCAAAAAAACCCTCAAAACCGACTTCC
>CAIUSK010000037.1 GCA_903901805.1 uncultured Flavobacteriales bacterium | reverse complement strand
TCATTTTGTGCTGGCATACATGGATGTCAATGGTATTCATGCATTGAATGATCAAGAAAATGAATATGGGGTTCTGTTTTATATCAATACCTTCTCCAAAGGATCACTGTTTGACACAACAGAAATTAAAGCTTTTTTAGATGGTCTGAATGTTGAGCACAAACGAGAGTATTTTGAGCCTTGTTCAAATACAGCTATTATTCGGAGGATGTTAACCAATTTAATAACAACCTATCAGCAAAACGGACGATCAAAAAAAGTAGAGGATTTGTCTTTATTGCGTACCATTTTAGACTAATTATGGACGCAGCATCATTAATCCAGCACTTACAATTGACTCCTCATCCAGAAGGTGGATATTTTCGAGAAACATACAGGAGTAACGATAATACGCTTAATAGTGATGGTGACAATCGAAGTCAAAGCACCGCGATTTATTTCTTGTTAGAAAATCAAAATAAGTCACATTTTCATCGAATTAAGTCGGATGAACTTTGGTTTTTTCATCAAGGGGAGCCCATAGAAATCCTTTATTTTGAAAATGCTGTGTTGCATACCATCCAATTAGGGAATGATTTCCAAGTAGGTCAAGTTGCACAAGCCGTAATTCCAGCTCATGTTTGGTTTGCTTCTCGACTACTAAGTGGTTCAGGATATGGATTGGTGAGTTGTACTGTTTCACCTGGATTTGATTTCCAGGATTTTGAATTAGCAAAAAAACAAAATCTATTATTGGAATTTCCAGAGTATCCTGAAATTATCGAAGAAATGACCTTGGATTAGGCTATAAATCGCGTTGAATTTCCGTTGTTGAGGTAACATTGGGTTTTGAAAAAGTACTTTCTATAATAGGAAACAAAGTCATAGATTAAATCGCGTAAAAATTTCGGGATTACCCAAAAAATCAGACAAATGCGCCATGGGGTTTTCAAAAAAGGAATTATCTGAAGCGCTGCGCTTGATTTTTTGAAAATATTTTTGCCATTGTAAAAATAAAATGTGTTTAACCTTGTCGCATCGTATCCTTTTCTTTTTAGAAATTCGATTCCAAATTCACTCTGTAAAGCGCAAAAAACTAACTTTTGATTTCGTTCATTTCTTAAAATAAATTGAACTACTCGGCTGCAAAGTCCACAATCTCCGTCATAAAAAACGATTGCGTCATTCTCCATTATTTCAACATTTGAATAGATCTATCCAATGCCGTGGCAAATAAATCAATTTCTGATTTAGTATTATATAAGGCAAAGGAGGCGCGAATGGTACCTGGTATTTGAAAGAAATCCATTAAGGGCTGCGTACAATGATGCCCGGTTCTAACTGCAATTCCTTGCTTATCCAACAAAGTCCCGATGTCAAAAGGATGAATGTTGTCAACAACAAAGGAAACTACACTTGCTTTATTGGAAGCATTTCCAATTATTCTAACATCTTTAAACGTACTCAAAACCTCCTCAGCATAAACTAAAAGGGAATGCTCATATTCGATTACCTCTTGTATTTTTAATTGTTGCATGAATTCAAAAGCCTTTCCTAAGGAAATTCCACCAGATATATGCGGTGTGCCTGCTTCAAATTTATGTGGTAATTCGTTATAGGTAGTTTTAGCAAAACTCACCTTTGAAATCATATCCCCACCTCCTTGATAGGGAGGAAGACTCTCTAAAATTTGTTTTTTGCCATATAAAATCCCAACTCCTGTTGGCCCAAACACTTTGTGACC
>CAIUSK010000036.1 GCA_903901805.1 uncultured Flavobacteriales bacterium | reverse complement strand
TTTTTTATAAATCTTGTACTCTTAGTTTTTTAATCAAATTACAGATTCCTTACTAGATTGGCGTATATATCGTTGTATTCTAAACCGCTAGCAGTTTTTCTCCTGGATAATTGTTTCAATTCTACTAAAGCCCAAAGGACAAACTCCATTAAAAACGGCATGTCAATTTCTGCAATATTTGGTTGATATTTCAGTATTAGTTCCCTCAATGGAGTAATTGAATTTAACGCTAAAGAATAGGATTCTTGTGTGTCTTCGTCGGATAATTCAAATGCATCTGCTTCAAAAAACCAATTTAGCACTTCATCGTAAGGTGTTTCTTGATCTTGTTTTTTTAGCTTTTCAATTTTTGGAAAATAGCTTAGAAAAAGTGTTTTTGTTGCTTCACTAATCAAATGATTTGCGACAAACGAAGTTCCTTCCTGTTCGCCCTCATATACCAATTCCACTTTTCCGGTAATTGAAGGAATCATTCCAATTAGGTCACTGAAACGTATGGTTGTTTCTAGCTCATTATTCAATATGGCTCTCCGTTCTGCGGTGCTTATTAAGTTTTCATACGCCGTAATACTCATACGTGCACTGACACCGCTTTTATGGTCTATGTATTCACTTTTCCGAGCTTCAAAAGAGATTTGTTCCAAAATATCTTTCGCCAATTCTGGAACATAAACGGTGCAATCGCGCGTGCCCATTTTCTCCGCTTCTTGGTTGGTAATTTTCTTGGCTGTTTTAATATCGGCAGAATAATGTGTTAGTATTTGTGAACCTATTCGATCTTTTAAAGGAGTTACAATGCTTCCTCTGTTTGTATAATCTTCAGGGTTTGCCGTGAATACAAATTGGAGATCTAGGGGAAGTCGTAATTTAAAGCCACGAATTTGTATATCTCCTTCTTCTAAAATGTTGAATAGAGCAACTTGAATGCGTGCTTGTAAATCCGGCAATTCATTGATTACAAAGATGCAGCGATTTGCCCGTGGTATCATTCCAAAATGAATTACCCTTTCATCGGAATAGTTCAATTTTAAATTCGATGCTTTTATTGGATCAATATCTCCTATTAAGTCAGCAATTGTTACATCTGGGGTTGCTAATTTCTCGAAAAATCGTTCCGTTCGATGCATCCAATATATAGGGGTTTCGTCTCCCTTTTCCGCGATCAAATCTCGTGCATAGCGACTTATTGGATTGAATGGGTCATCATTCATTTCGCTTCCGGAAACAACAGGAATAAATTCATCTAATAAATGAATCATCATACGCGCCATTCGGGTTTTACCCTGTCCTCGTAAACCTAAAAAGTTTATGTTATGTTTAGATAAGATGGCCCTTTCTAATTGAGGAATAACGGATTGTTCGTACCCATGAATACCTGGGAATGTTGGCTTGCCAGATTTTAGAGATGCGATTAAATTATCTCGAAGTTCTGTTTTAATGCTTTTTGAAATGTATCCAGATGCTTTTAGTGCACCAAGGGAGTTTATTGTTGTGTTCATGGTATCAGTTTATTCGTTTTTTTCTATTTGATTCGTAATCATGAAAAATCATTTCACCCAGACCTTTTAATCCGGTATAAAATGCTTTTCCTTTATTGGACTTCGTGAATTGCTCCACAAAAGACTGTAAATAAGGATCTTGTGCAATCATAAAAGTGGTAATTGCAATATGCATCTTCCGTGCATGTGACGCAACAGCATAACATTTTTCAACAATCATCTCATCTAGGCCATTACTATTTTTATAATATTGTCCATCAGGTAGGCGAAGGCAACTAGGCTTACCATCCGTAATCATAAAAATTTGTTTGTTGGTATTTCTTTTCCTTCGAAGAAGATCCATTGCTAATTCCAAACCAGCAACAGTATTCGTGTGGTATGGACCAACCTGTAAATAGGGTAGGTCTTTAATTTTTATTGGCCATGCATCATTTCCAAATACAATAACATCTAACGTATCTTTTGGATAAGAGGTTGTTATCAGTTCAGCCAAGGCCATTGCAACTTTTTTTGCGGGTGTAATTCTGTCTTCACCATACAATATCATGCTATGACTAATGTCAATCATCAATATGGTACTCATTTGAGATTTATGATGCGTATCTTCAATGACTAAATCTCTTTCGGTTAATCTAAAATCGCTGATTCCATTATTTATTTGGGCATTTTTTAAACTTTCTGTTATCGATATATTTTCAATGGAATCTCCAAATTGAAAATCACGGAAATCTCCTGTTAATTCGTCCCCTAATCCACTTTTTTTGGATTTGTGATTCCCTGACCCACTTTTTTTTATTTTTCCGAAAATTTGATCCAGTGCATTTTTTCGCAAAACGCGTTCTGTTTTTGCCGTAATGGATAACTGACCTTTTCCATCAGGCTCAATTTCTTCGCGCAAATAACCTTTCTTTTTAAGATCGTCAATAAAATCATCCATGGTATATTCATCGTTGGTTAATGAATATTCTTTATCGAGGACATTCAGCCAATCAAGCGCTTCATCTACATCTCCAGACGTGTGTGTAATGAGTTCACTGAAAATATCAAATAATTTATCAAAATTTGATTGTTCAGGGGATTGATACGGGGTAAATATATAGCCTGATTTTGGCATGAAAGATTCTTTTGTTTATCAACAATAAGGTTGCTAAAAAGTTTCCTATAGCTATTATTTTATTTAATATGTTGTATTTTTTTAGCAGATTTTGATATAAATACATTAGTTAGCAAAAGATATCATTTTGGATTTTCTATTGCTCATTACTTGGAATAAAAAAGAAGGAGTACAAATCATTTTTCAAGAAACGGTGAAGTCCACAAACAATAGGTGAGAATTTCATAGATTTAAAAACAATTACACCCTATCTTTGAAAATAAAAAGTAATATGAAAAATGCAATTGGTTTTGGAGAAAAGATTGAAGGGTTTGATATTCCAGTGCTGAATGAAAGGGAGATTCGTGCTGCGTCAGGTATTATGTTTGTCTTTGCCTTGTTATCCTTACTTATCATCATTTTTCAAAAGGATTTTGTACTAGCCAAATTTTTTGTTTTACTCTTTTTATTGGATTTTATTATACGAGTGTTTGTTAACCCGATTTTTTCTCCCATGTTGATCATTGGTAGATTAATCGTTCGAAATCAAACTCCTGAATACGTGGGTGCTCCTCAAAAAAGATTTGCGTGGAAGATTGGTTTTGGATTATCCGCTACTATGTTCTTATTGATGAATGTATTAAATACCTATAGTATTATTACGGGTTTAATATGCCTAATTTGTTTGATATTTCTCTTTTTCGAATCGGCATTTGGAATTTGTTTAGGCTGTTTGTTTTATCCATTATTTACGAAGGAAGAGGTGAAGTATTGTCCGGGAGAGGTATGTGAAATTAACGAAAGAACAAGTATTCAGAACGTTTCTAAGACTCAAATTTGGATCGTTGTAGCATATATAATTGCTGCAATAGCTTTGGTCTACGGGTTGAAATCTATTTACAGTGAAATGCCCTCAAACCTTTGGCAAAAAATAGGGGTAAAAAAATAAGCGCCTCTTTCGAAGCGCCTTTCTCTTATAGTTTGATGTGAGAATTATTTACTGAACAATGAATTGAATGTTTTGATTTTCATCTGTTGAAATTAAATTGGCAACATACATACCGGAGGATAAATTGTTAAAGCTTAGACTAGTTAAATTTTTGACTTGGATTGAACTTACTAGTTGTCCAGTCCCTGTTGTGATCTCTATTGTCTCGATATCTGTATTATCCCAGCTTATTGTTCCATTACCGTTATTTGGATTTGGATATAGTTTAACCGTATTAGTTTGTTCCAATAATCCTGCTTCTCCAAAGTATACATAAGTTCCAATATTTAATTGACACCCATTTGCATCTGTAATGTTCACCTCATAAATGCCTTCGGTAGTAATGCCTAAAATGTCTTCACTTGTTTCTTGGGTTGTCCATGTGTAATTATAAGGAGCTGTTCCCCCTTGAACCAATAAATCTAAATTTACGGAAGTTTGTAAGTTCTCTTGGGTAATAATACCTTGCAACAGGGATGGCGAGGTGATTTCAAATGATGAATAAATAATTTCACCTTCATTCGTTTCAATTTTCACGCGGTAAATACCCGCAGCCAAGTTATTGATGTCTTGTTCATTATTTCCGTTTTCCCATGAGAAAAAATAGGTTGAACCCTCAATAACCTCGATGTCAATACTTCCGTCATTTGCATTAGCACAAGAAAGGTGATGTACGTTATAGGAAATTACCTGTTGATCATTTGAGTTTTGAATTACGCCTGAAGTAATTATTTCTGCATTTGCTGAAAATAGACTTGTTCCAATTACTAAGCTTGCTATAAAATTACGTGTTGTAGTTTTCATTTTGTTTCGTTTTTTGTTTACTGATACAAAGTTGGTTGGAATTAATAAAGTAGTAACTTGTTTTTATTGTTAGCCCATTAAAATACGCGAGGCTACCGAGAATTTAGTACGTAAAATATACTCTGTTATACGTGTTTATACGTAAAAAAAGGCATATAAGATTGTTTTTCTTTTAATAACCGGGAGAGTATATATAGTTAATGCGTTGAATTATTGACGAATGATTATTCCATCCTTTAATTCAATAATACGATCGCTTTTATTTGCAAAATCGTCATCATGTGTTACAGCAATGATTGTTTGACCGTAGTCTTTGGCTAATTCTTGTAATATATGGAAAACTATTTCAGTGTTTTTGCTGTCCAAATTACCCGTTGGTTCATCCCCCATAATGATTAAAGGGTCATTAATCAATGCCCGAGCAATTGCCACGCGTTGTTGTTGCCCGCCTGAAAGTTTACTGGCAGGTTTCAATGCTTGATCTTTTAATCCCAATGCGTCCAGCTTTTGATAGGCTTTTTCCTCAATTTCTTTTTCAGGTAGTATTCCTAATTTTAGTGCCGGAATCATTACATTGTGCAAACACGAAAATTCGGGTAACAAGTAATGAAACTGAAAAACAAATCCGATTTTCTGGTTGCGAGTTTCTGCTAAATAGTCTTTGTTGCAGCCTGTAACTAATTTATTGTCAATGATTAACTCACCTGAATAATCTGTATCCATCGTTGAAAGAATATACAATAAGGTTGATTTTCCACTTCCTGATTTTCCGATCATGGTTAAAAACTCTCCTTTTTTAACAGAAAACTCTATGTTATTCAACACCTGAAATTCAGTGGGTTGATGAAAGAACTTATTAATATTCTTAGCCTCTAAAATATTCATAGTTTATTTTCTTAATATGTCAACAGGATCCACTTTAGCCGCTTTTCGCGCTGGAATATATCCTGCCCAAAAGGTTATAAACAAACCGATTAAAACTCCTTGAATAAATTTTGCAGGTTCATAATCGATGGGAAAATAACCAATATCGCCTCCTATGTAAACAGTCTTTAAAAAGGTAATCAAAATGGTAGCCATTAACATTCCGCCAATCACACCTAAAATACCAATGGTGACTGCTTGTGTAACAAAAATTCGAATTACATCTTTCCCTTTGAATCCAATGGCTTTCAAGATAGCTATGTCATTAATTTTTTGTGAAACGGTCATGTTTAGGATGTTGTAAATTCCAAACCCTGCAACCAACAATATGGTTAAGGAAACAAACGTGATCACTATTTTCCGCATTTTGTTAGCCGCCATCATCGTTTCGTTAGCTTCTTTCCAACCTTCTGCATTGTAGCCTGTTAACATAGCTATTTTTTTTGCCATTTCAGATGCTTTTTCTGGGTCGCTTATATTTACGTTGATATCGGTGATGTAACTATTACTTTCTCTTAATAATTGTTGCGCTGCTGAGATATGAATGTACGATTTGGTTTTGTCTGTAATGGAATTGTTCGTTTTAAAAATTCCAATTACCTGAAAGGTTCTATTAACCGCTTTTGAGGAGGTGAGGTTCATATTATCACCAATATTCAGGTTCATTTTTTCTGCAATTCCGCTGCCGATGATGATTCCATTAGGATTATTTTTTAATTGATCAAAATTTCCAACCACCATAAAAGACTGAATGTTATACATTTTATTGGCTTCATCAGGCTTTGTTCCGGTAGCAATTCCAGCAATTTGTGATTTACCGTTTGTATAGAAAACAGAAGTAGTAACTTGAGGAGTAACCACCTCTACTGTTTCCATTTTTTGAATGGTTTCAATGACCAAATTAGGATTTATAATCGTGTTTTTTTTTGGGACCACTTTTGGATTTAGTATTAACGGTTGAGACTGATTGCTGTCCAATAACGGTCTACTTATTTCATCATCTTTAAAAACTCGAATGTGAGAAGTGGATTTAAAAATCGAAATATTGGATGTTTTATCAAATCCAACAAGCATGCTATTCATAAAAATATAGATTGACATACCTAATAACACTCCTAAAACAGCTACGGAGGTTAGTCTTTTATTCGAAATAATATATTTTTTGGCAATGCGCGTATTAATATTCATTTTTTCTATGGTTTAATCGGCAATAGTACGGTAGATTCATCAATGCCACTAATGATTTCGACGTATTCGGAGGAAATAATACCAGGAGTAAATTGTATCATTTCCTTTTTTCCTTTCACATGAACTTTGTTTCCGAAACCGACCATTTTCCGCGGAATAAGTAGGGCACTTTTCTTAGAACCAACTTTTATATTAGCTTCCAGTTGCGTTCCAAAAAGTGTAGGTGGAAGTGGTTCTGTAAATTTCACCTTACATATAAATGATTGCGATTGTTGATCAAAAGCGGAAAGAATTTCACTGATTTCCCCTTGGAAAACTTTGGTTTTATGAGTGTTTAATTTTAGATAAACTAGTTGTCCAATTTTAACCTTTGCGATACTCGTTTCGTCTACATTAATTACAGCTTCGATAAGCTTTTCATTGGCTATTGTGGCTATAATATCACCCCTCCGTACAAAGTCTCCTACCGATTTAAATTTCTTAATTACCGTACCATTAGTAATCACCTGTACTTGATTGTAATTTTGAATTATTTCACTGTTATCCACTTGAGCGCTAGCGTTGATTTGTTGTTGTCTGGCCTGTTTTTTTAATAGGTCAAATTGATTTTTAAGAGCTTTTACATTTGCTATTGAGCTTTTCGTTGAAAGAACTTTATTTTCATATTCTAATTGCGAAGTACTATTACTAGCTAATAAATTCTTGAATCGTTCTTCTTGTAATCGATCTTGTTGGAGTTTAATTTCAGCAAATTCAATATTTTGTTCCAATTGTAAGAGAGCTGGAGCCTGATTGGAAAGGTCTTCATTTGCAATTACTAGTTGTTTTTGAGCCGTGGATGAACTTGATTCATTTAGCTTATTATCGATATGAGCAACGATATCTCCGGCGATTAATTTGCTACCAATATCAAAGTTGACACTAGTGATTACCCCGTCGGTTTGTGCCGTAAGATTGTATGAATTTTCCCATTCCAATTGTCCGGAGGCAAAAACCAATTCTTCTATATCTTTTCGGATAGGGTGAGTTTCTTCCTTGTTGGAGCAGGAAACAAGCGCTAAAAGCGAACCGAAAACCAGTAGTATTTTTTTCACGATTTATATTTTATGAGGTCTATAATTGATTTCATTAATTGATTTCCTTCAGCAGGCAAATCAAATTCAAATTTTGAAAACTTCCATTTTAATATTAATAGCCGAAAACTACCTGCAAGGAGGTGAATAATTTCTTTCGTTTCTAATTGGAGAGTAAATTCTTGATTAATTTTTCCTGAATTAATGATTCGAGATAACACATCCATTTTAGTTTCAAAAACAAGTAATATAGCACGATTTATTTTTTCAGATTCATCAAATAATCCTTCAGATAATATGGCAATAACGAAGTGCGGATGTTGGCTTAAAAAGTTAAATTGACTTTTAAAAACCATTTTTAATTGATTTTCGGCACTCTCTGTTGTTTCTAAAATAGGAGTGATTCGTTCGGAAATATTTGCGGAAAAATAATTTAAGAGTAAAGCGATTATATCATCTTTGCTTTTAAAATGCCGATATAGGGCTCCCTCTGTAAAACCCATTTGAAGAGCGAGATTTTTAGTTGTCAACCCTTTAATTCCTTTTTGCATAAGTACCTTACCTGTTGCTTCAATGATTTGTGTTTGTCTTGCTGAAATTGAATGCTTCATAAAAAGTAAGTAAGTATTTACTTATCAAAGGTAATGATTTTTATTTGATTACTCTAAAGGAGGTTTATTCTTTTGTTTAAAAATTTATTAAAGTTACTTTTTAGCTTGTTTTATCTTTGTTTTTCAAACAGTTCAACCAATATTTCAGACTGTCTTAGTGTTAATCAATAAATATAATTGCTAACTTTTTCACTTGACAAAAACCTCAATTTAATCGGTATTCAACCCCCAACTTTTAGAATAGATACCTATTAGTTTTTTTGGTTATTAAGAAATATAAATCAAGGGAACTTCGGAAATTGTTGAAAATCCGGATCTCTTTTTTCTAAAAATGCATTTTTCCCTTCTTGCGCTTCAGCGGTTAAATAATACAATAGGGTTGCGTCACCAGCAAATTCCATTAATCCATGTTGACCGTCTAATTCTGCATTCATTGCGCGTTTGATCATGCGCACGGCTAACGGACTTCTTTTCATTATTGTCCTGCACCATTCTATGGTTGTGTTTTCCAATTCAGCAAGGGGAACAACTTTATTTACTAATCCCATTTTTTCCGCTTCTTCAGCTGTATATTGGTTGCATAAAAACCAGATTTCACGTGCTTTTTTTTGACCTACGTGTCGGGCAAGGTAATTAGATCCAAAGCCTCCATCAAAACTCCCAACTTTTGGACCTGTTTGTCCAAAACGAGCATTTTCTGAAGCTATTGTTAAGTCACAAACAACATGTAATACGTGACCACCGCCAATCGCATACCCATTAACCATTGCAATAACTGGCTTAGGGAGCGAGCGAATTGCTTTATGTAAATCAAGTACATTTAATCTTGGTACGCCATTTTCGGAAATGTATCCCCCAACTCCTTTAACGTTTTGATCTCCACCAGAACAAAATGCTTTATCTCCTTCTCCTGTGAGTACTACAACACTTATATCATTTGTTTCCCTGCAAATATTCATTGCGTCCAACATTTCCATATTTGTTTCTGGTCGAAAAGCATTATAAACCTTTGGTCTATTAATGGTAATTTTTGCTATTCCTTCGTAGAATTCAAATTTAATATCTGTGTACGATTTTATGGTTTTCCATTTTCGATTTTCCATTGCTCTATTTTGAAACAAAAATACTAACTATGAATAGTTTTTAGGTATTCATTCCTAAAAATAAACCACTTTTTTTGTTGTATTCCAGTCTTCAATAATTATTGCATACTTTCGCTTAAAATTTACTACGATGAAATCTTTTTTATTATCCAGTGTTCTTTTTGGATCCCTATTTTCTTTATTCACTGCGTGCACGGTGTATTATAAAACGAACGATATTGATCAAAAATTAAAAACCTCTGTTTCGCAGGTTAATACAAATTGTACGTCCATTCAATCTAAAATCGGTTTGGCACAAGCGAATTTTAACGCGATGAATTGTGATGCCGTTTCACCCACGGTTCAAAAAGCGAACGAATATTTAAAAACGATGGAAAGTACCATGCAAGGATTAAATACCATAAAGACCAAGGTAAATAATGAGTATGATAATTTTACTCAATATTCGAAAGGGAAAACACAAATTCAATCCAATTCCGAAGAGTGGGTCAAATTTAAGAAGACAAAAAAGAATATGAAATCGGCAGTAAAAGATTTCCAAAAAACGGGAAAAGAGCTGAGTAAGGTTTCAGTTGATTTTTCCAAATTTACTTCAGAGGAGTTCGCTGCTATTCAATATGTAGATATTGAAACATATAATAAAAAGTTCAATCAAATGATAGATAGTTTAAACCGTCAGGAAAAGGAATTATATTCAAAATTAAAAGTTCAAGAAAGTCAGATTATTGATGTAATTACCAAAAAAGCGAAAACACAACCTGAAAAATGTAAAATTTTGAATGATGATTTATTCAAGGTGAATGAGGAAAAGAAAAATTTCACAGTAATTAAAACAAATTTTAATCAAACTGCCACAGCTTTTAAGTCTGCCACGACTGGTATCTCACGTGTTTATTCCTGTTCAAATAAATGGGAAGTTGTTCAAAAAACGGAAGAAAATATGCTAAAGGATCAAACTAGGTTGAAACTAGTCGTTCAAAATCTCCAACAAATTTATGCACACATGCAAGAGGTAATTACCTCAATGAATTGATTTACCTGTCTTGTAAATCTTTGATTTCAATGATTTTACCAACCATGCAAATGCTTCCACCGACAACTTCATTGTATTTGATCCAAACTTTTTGATCGTCTACAATGGTTGCAGAACTAGTAAAATCCGATAGGTTGACCGGCTCAAGGTATGATTCATCTTCGAGTTGAATAACCAGTGAGCATCCATCAAGCCCTGTTAAATCTTGGATTGTGGCTTTAATCCAACCAGTACTCGATTTTTTGCAGGCCGATAAGGCTGGAAGTAGTATCAGTAACAAATAAAAAAGTGTTTTTTTCATCTTAATTTAGCGTTAAGTTCTGACTCCAAATCTGCTTGTATTTTACCCATTATGGAATCAATTTGATGATCCGTTAAAGTATTTTCATTATCCTGAAAATGAAAAGAAACCGCATACGACTTTTTACCTTCTTCTAAATTTTTTCCTTCATAGACATCAAATAACTCAACTGCTTTTAATAATTTTTTCTCTGCTTTTTGAGCAACTTGTTTGATTTCATGGAAAGAAATTCTGTCGTTCAGTAACAATGAAAAATCGCGACGTACTTCAAACGTTTTTGGGATTTCTTGGTATCGAATGCTATTTAATTTAAAAAGTTCTGTAATCGTATTCCATTTCAAATCAGCAAAATAAACCGCTTGTTTTAAGTCAAAGCTCTTATTAATTTTTTTGCTTGTCCAGCCTAATTCAGCAACTATTTTGCCTTGTATAAGTATGCTTTGTCCGTCTGAAAAAGTCGAATTAGTTAATTCAGAATAGGTTAAAAATTTTGTTAGTCCTAGTTTACTGAAAATCGCTTCAACATACCCTTTTAACGCAAAATAATCTACGAGTTCTTTATCAGAATTCCAACGTTCAATTTCTTTTTTTCCAGTAATAGCAAGGGTTAAATGTTTTTCTTCATTGAATCCAGTTTCCGTTTTGAGATAGGTTGTGCCGTATTCAAAAAGTCGAAGATTACTTTGTTGACGATTTTGATTGTGCTGAATATTTTCAAGAATACCAAAAATCAATGATTTACGCATCACATTAAGATCCTGACTTAAAGGGTTTAATATCGAAACTGAATCTTTCGGGTTTGACTCACTCAATAAATCATAGCTCTGTTTGGTCAGTGAATTATTTAAGACTTCAGAAAAACCTTTGTACACCAATAATTCAGCAATGGTATTTTGAATTTTCTCCAAGTTTGGTTTCGGAAAAATGGGTAAGGAAGTGTTTAATTTCGCAGGAATTTCTACTTTGTTGAATCCATATATTCGTAAAATCTCCTCTGATATATCACATGCTCGGGTAACATCCACTCGATAAGCGGGTGATTTTAATATCCAGGTTGAATTGTTTTTATTTTCTACCTGAATATCTAATTCAGAGAGAATTGTTTCAGTTTCGTCTTCGGTTAAATTTATCCCTAATAATTGATTAGATTTCAATGTGTTAAACTCAATTGTTTTTGATTTTGGTGCATTGTTTTCTATTCTGATCAATTCCATGGAAATTTCACCACCTGCAATCTCTTGAATCAATAAAGCAGCTCTTTTAAGCGCAAATTCAACCAATTCCACATCAATCCCTCTTTCGAAACGAAAACTAGCGTCTGTATTTAATCCAAAGCTTCTCGCTGTTTTACGAATTGAAACTGGTTCAAAGTATGCAGCTTCAAGAAAAATGGCAGTCGTTGAATCTTTAACACCCGAATTAATCCCACCATAAACACCAGCTATGCACAAATCATCTATTCCATTTGAAATCATTAGGTTAGATTCATCTAAAGTGCGCTCAACGCCATCCAATGTGATGAATTTACTTCCGGGAGAAGCATTTTTAACAACTATTTTCCCATTTAATTTTTCGGCATCAAAGGCATGAAGGGGAGTTCCTAGTTCGCGCATGACGAAATTGGTGACATCAACCACATTGTTTATCGGAGATTGTCCAACTGCTCTTAAACGGTTTTGCAACCAAGCGGGAGAAGGTTTTACAACTAGTCCTTGAATTGATATTCCACAATAAAGCGGACAAGATTGAGTGTTTTCAACCGAAACATCTATGACTAGATTTTTATTTTGAGACTCAATTACTGAAACATCGGGGAGGGTTAATGTTACGTTTTTCTTTTGATGAAAGTTTAGGTATGCTTTTAAATCACGCGCTACACCAATATGTCCCATTGCATCAGCTCGGTTTGGTGTTAAACCAATTTCAAGTTGATAATCATTTTCCAATTGAAAATATTCGGCAGCCTGGGTTCCGTTCTTTGTGGATGGATCTAACACTAAAATTCCTTCGTGTGAGGTTCCAATTCCAAGTTCATCTTCCGCACAAATCATACCTTGGGATTCAATCCCACGTATTTTCGATAATTTGATTTTAAATGCTTCTTCGGGTTTAGGATATAAAGTGCATCCAACGGTAGCAACAGGAACTTTTTGTCCAACAGCAACATTGCTCGCTCCACAAACAATTTGTAAAATTTCAGTGCCAATATCAACGGTAGTAACCTTTAATTTATCTGCGTCAGGATGTTTTTCGCACGTTAGAACTTCGCCCACAATAACACCTTCTAAACCACCTTTAACGGCTTCAATTTTTTCAATTCCCTCCACTTCCAAACCTGTTTGGGTAAGAATTTCACTCATTTCTTCTGGAGTTAATTCAGTCTGAATGTAGGTTCTTAGCCAGTTATATGATATTTTCATGAAGAATAAATTGTTTCACAAAAATAAGGATAAAAATAAGTTTGAATTTAAATGTTGTTATTAATTCAACTTTTATTTGATGATTGTAATAAACCCGTGTTTTGAACCTTGATCACTTGTAAGGGTGTAAAAATAAACTCCGGGAACAAGTTCAATTCCGTTTTCGTCTTTCCCTTCAAATGGCTGTGCGGACGAAGAGGAGGTAAACACTTTTATTCCCCATCGATTCAATATGGTTAACTCATAAGAAAAACAATTTTCATATAATGGATTAATCTGTATTATATCGTTAATACCATCCCCGTTAGCTGTGATTACATTAGGTATTTCCAGAGCTGAAAGATCTAGTCCTGGGTCAACATAAAACTGAAAGGGAAACGAAAACTCACAACCCGCTGTTGACCATAATGTTAACGTTCCGATTATATCCCCACCGCCGGGAAATGATTGTTCAAAAGTTAATTGATTGGATGAAATAGTATTAGGGAATTGCCACAGTGTAGAGTCTAATTGAAAAGAACCGAGCGACAATTCTGCGGTGATATCAGCCTTTTCGACACATTTGCTCGTAGCTAAAATGTCTGCTTGAGGAATGCTTTGAACAGAGACTTCGAGATTTAAGGTATCAACACAACCAAAGTTACTTTCTATGGGATAATTTAGGATATAATTACCCGAATTTGGGTATGAATGAATAAAATTCCATGCCGGATTTACTTGAGATGTTCCGTCACCAAAGTTAATTGTTCCAGAAATTACATTGGTGTTCCCAGGATTTCCAATCCAATTCTGTTGCATATTTATAAATACATCTTGTCCATTACACATGTCAGTATATGTACCTGATAGATTTGGGAAAGGGTGAAAAAGTATTTCAACAGTGTCTGAATTGAAACACCCATTTTCACTTATCGCAGAGGATGAAATGAGCACGGAGGATTCTGGTATATTCAATGAATTATATCCTTGAATAAAAGTTCCATCCCCAATAAATGAATTATTTGTTACATCAAACCAAAAAACACTGTCTATTGGGTCTCCACCAGCATTTTGAATACTATTAGTTAGATCAATTACATCACCACAGACCTCGAAAGGTGGGTTAATACTTACAAGAGGTAAATCGTAAATTGGAATTATTTCAGTCGAAATCCCGGAAATGCAGTTATTGAGACTAGCAATTAAATTCACACTGATTGTATCTTCTGAAAATGGAGAATTAAAATATAACGTATCGTTTTGAGTTAGTGCCATACCTTGTTCATCTGTCCATTGGTAACCAAATATTGAAGGGATATTATGCCAAACCATACCAGAACCATTCGCGCACCACGGGCCATCGTGATAAATTTCTGGCAACGAAGGTTGTTCTATAATGTTAATTTCGATTGTGTCAGGAAGCAGAAGACAGGCATCCGGTAATTGACCAGAAACAATGTATAATCCCGAATCTGCTAATTGTGCATTGGGAATAGAAATCGAAGATCCGTTTTGAACAAAATTATTTGGTCCTGTCCAAGTATAGGTAGCGCCTGCTAATACATTTGATGTAAGTTGAATTGTCTCTCCACTACAATAAGTATTGTTTGTTGATTCAATTTCATATTTAAGTGATGCAAAATCACTGAAATATCCAAACCGACAACCTGATGAAGAACCTCCATGAATAAGTCCTAGGTGAAATTTAGCGGAATTATTTTCAATTCGAGCTCCTTGTTGAACCGCAACATTACCGCCCATATCCAATTGGGCATACATCCAAGAATTTGCAGTTCCTGGAACAAAGTTAAAGGCAGGAGCATTAATGATTCCAGCGGCGCCATTGAACGTAAAGTTGCCTTCACCCCCTGCAGGAACTAGGATATTTACCGCGAAAAATTCGTTTGTGGAACGTGTAAAGGGAACAACGTTAGAACCGGTACAAACCAGAGGAGGTAAAATTGCCTCACCAACTTCACAACCAAATCCAGATTGATGAAGGACATAAACAGAATCAGAAGCTACAATATATGCCGTAGGATTGCTAAGTGTATGAACGTAAGTTTGTCCAAAGTTAATATTACCAACATTAAACCCATCAATGGATAAAGATGTTCCGTTTGATGTACCTAATATATATACTTTGTCTGGACCATTCAAATAACCTTTTAAAGCAATATACTCCATTCCGAGTATAGAAATAGGAATTAACTGATCTCCTTGTAAATCTGCACATCCTCCATACGGTGTCCCTTCAGCAGTATCATCGTGGATTGTTATGGCTATCTTCTTGTTTGAAACAACTGAACTACCCGATAAATGTAAATTGGCAGCGGTGCTAGAAGCTTCTGCAGAATATGTTTGACCGGCATTTAGAATTACATTGAAAGGAATACCAGCGGTATGTCCAACAATATTTTGACTAGGTATAATAGTTACCGTAGTATTATTTTCGGTGGCAACGATATTAAAACCTGAGCGAGCATAAGATGCATTGTTTAAAAAGTTCTGAAAAGGTGTTAGAAAAGCAGTGCCAATGGCATTTTTACCTTTCAGAGCAAAAATATCAGGATTACAGTTACACGTTGGGGTCACCTCATAATAGGCTGTTATTTGCGTTGATGCCGTAATTTTAAATCCAAAATTGAGAGTAGTATTGGCTGGTTTATTTTCAATTATATCAATCCAAGGAGTTAGGTCAAGCGTTTGAGCAGAATTTGCGGGTAGATTCAAAATCTGAACAGGGAAAGCCGGATTTGCTGGCTGAGAAACTGTAATTGTGGCAGGATTAGCTAGGGTAGCAAAACGAAAAACTATTGGCCTATCTCCATGATTCTGTGCCACTTCAGGAGCCACAAACCAAAATGTTGTGTCTAGTTGACAATTAACAACAAAACAAACGGAAAAAAATAATAAAGTTATAATATGTTTCATGATATTCTAATGAGTAAATATAGAAAAATTAACTCGATTCTAAATATCATTAAATTATGTTTAACACTGGTAACCCATTCATGTTTTAATTATTATCTAACATTTTGTTATAGTTAGTATTAATAAAAATTATTCATCGAGTTTTTAACTTAAACTGCTTAGATTTGTAGAACCTCAAATCTTAAATAAATTGTGAGGTGTTATTAGTGTGTCTAGGTTAATCAAGAATCTAACTAGTTGTTTTATTAAAATAAGAAAAATGTACTCAAACGAATTTCAAGAGATAGTTAATTTTAGAAGATCCAATCGAGTTTTTGATGCAACCAAAGTACCAGAAGAAGTAATTCAGAAAAGCTTGGAAAGAGCGATTCTTTCGCCAAATAGCAGCAACATGCAGTTGTGGGAGTTTTATTGGATAAAATCAGAGGGAGAATTGGAAAAATTTATTCCTCTTTGTTTGAATCAGCAAGCGGCAAGAACGGCTCAGGAAATGGTTGTTTTTGTAACGCGCAAAGATAAATGGAGAGAAAGAGCTAAATGGAATTTGAGTAAAATCAAGGAGACTCTTGTTGGCGAACCCAATAAGTTGCAAAAAGGCGGAATGGATTATTATGGTAAGGTTATGCCCTTATTGTATATGAATGATGGATTGGGAATAATGTCAACTATACGACGATTAATTAGTTTTTTTGCTGGGCTACGCAAACCGTTTTTTCGAACAGGGGGTAGCTCCAACCAGCGAATTATGGTGCATAAATCGTGTGCATTGGCGGCTCAAACATTTATGCTTTCTATTGCTGCAGAAGGATTTCATTCTTGTCCCATGGAAGGATTTGATGAGAAACGTGTGAAGCGCGCACTAGGTTTGCCTCGAGGTGCTGAAATCAATATGATCATTTCAGTAGGTAAAGGAACAGAAGAAGGTATTTGGGGACCTCGATTCAGGTTGCCAAATAATGAAGTGATTTTTGTGCGATAATAACTTAACTATTTAGTGTAAAAAAAAAGAGTCAGCAAAAGCTGACTCTTTGAAATTTACTTTTTATCTAAATTATTTTTTAATAATCGGTAAGTTTTGTATTCCATTTTCGTTTGATAAACGTAAAATGTAAGATCCTGAATTTAGTGAAGATAAATCAATATTATCGTTATTATTTATCACACCATTTTGTAGTGTTCTACCATTCAAATCAACTAGACTATAGTTCATTGAATTTTTTACTTCAAGCGTTATGAAATTTTCTGTAGGATTTGGAAAAACGGAGATTTTATTTTCTTGGTTTTCGTTAACTCCAAGAAAAGAAGATAGAAGAACTTTATCAATTACATGAACAACTCCATTATCTGCAAGAACATCTGCAGTAGTTACGTTAGCATCGTTAATCTTTACACCACCTGTTAATGTAACAATTACATCATCTCCATTTACTGTTGCAACAGGACCAGCTACTAAGTCAGTGGAAAGTACTGTACCGTCAACAACGTGGTAAGTTAATACATCTGCAAGATTAGGTAATGCAAGGATACCATTTAGATCCGTTCCTAATGCAGTTGCTAATGCATTGAACGCAGCATTTGTCGGAGCAAAAACCGTAAATTCAGAAAAAGGATCCGTCAGAACAGGTAATAATTCAGCAGTTGCAACAGCAGTTACCAATGTACTAAATCCATTATCAATCGCAACATCTGCAACAGTTTCTATTGGTAAAACTACAGCATCCAAAACATGAACAACGCCATTGAAAGCTGTTAAATCAACAGTAGTAACCTGTGCTTGATTAACAAATACATCTCCACCAGCTGTTGCAGTAAGTTTTAAGGTATTAGTTGTACTCAAAGGTTGAACGATTGCACCGTTTGTTACCGCTGAGGAAGGAACTTCTGTTCCCAAAACATGGTAAGTTAAAATGTCAGCTAAGTTAGGTAAAGCAAGTAATCCATTAACAGTTGTTCCAAGATCATCAGCTAAATCAGTAAAAGCTTCATTTGTTGGTGCAAAAACAGTTAAGTTAGCTAGTGGATTAGTCACCGCTGGAAGTAATTCTGCTGTAACAACTGCAGTAACTAAGGTGCTAAATCCGTTATCTATAGCAATGTCAGCAACAGTTTCAACCGGTAAAACAACCGCTCCCAATACGTGTACAATTCCATTGTCTGCATTGATATCAACTGAAGTTACTTGCGCTTGATTAACAAAAACATTTCCTGTACTAGTAACAGTTAATTTTAAAGTATTTGTTGTACTTAGCGGTTGAACAATTGCTCCGTTTGTAACAGCTGTAGAAGGTACTTCTGTTCCCAAAACGTGATAAGCTAATATATCAGCCAAATTTGGTAATGCTAATAAACCAGAAACTGTTGTTCCCAAAGCAGTTGCTAAATTGTCGAAAGCAGTGTTCGTTGGTGCAAAAACAGTTAAAGCAGATAAAGGATCTGTTAAAGCGGGTAATAACTCTGCAGTAACAACTGCTGTTACAAGCGTTGAAAATCCATTATCAATAGCAACGTCGGCTACAGTTTCAATTGGTAAAAGAACTTTATTCAAAACGTGTACAACACCATTAGTTGCCGTTAGATCAGCAGTACTAACTTGAGCTTGGTTAACAAAAACGTTACCGCTACCAGTTGCTGTTAGTTTTAGCGTATTTGTAGGACTTAATGGTTGAACAATTGCTCCATTTGTTACTCCTGAAGCAGGAACAGTTGAACCTAAAACGTGATACAATAAGATATCAGTTAGATTTGGTAAGGCTAGCAAACCAGTAATGTCCGTTCCTAAGGCAGTAGCTAACGATGTAAATGCAGCATCATCTGGAGCAAATACGGTTAATGTAGCTGCTGGATTTTGAAGTGCCGTTGCAAGTCCTTGTTGAATCAAGGCGGCTTCTAAATAAGTGTGGTTCGGGCTAGTTGCGATTACGTTATCGAAAACATTGGTCTGCGATATCCCGTTAAAACTGATAAGAAGGGCTCCGAGGAAACCTACTAATTTAAATTTTTGTTTTTTCATAATTATTTTGTTTAATGAATATTAATAAACCTTAAACAAAAGTAAATTAGATTAGTTCACAAAAAATTAAAAAATAATAATTATGATAATAATAAATAAAATTTATGATAATGGATTTAGTCAATCCAAATCCTA
>CAIUSK010000035.1 GCA_903901805.1 uncultured Flavobacteriales bacterium | reverse complement strand
GCCAAATGGACCATATCCAATAGTCGATAAATCATCATTTCCTTTAGAAGTTGACTTAAATTTAATTTTATTGGTGGCAGTCTGGAAGCATTTTACTATCACCATGTATAATTTTCCAGCCTCAAGAGTTACAGGAGAGCTAAAAAGAATATCCGTTGGTGTTGATGTGTTTACAGTTGCAGGTGTCGTATAAAACGCATCACTTAAGAAAACGTTATTTGGATCTTGAATGGATGTTAACACTTCGTATAACTCGATTTGTGCTTCAGTATTTGGTGTGGTTCCTGACCCAAACAACACTTGAATACCTTTAACTTCTTGATTTTGAATACATTGATATATGTTCCCCATTCCAACTGTTGCATCTACAGTATTGAAACCAAATGTTGTACTTCCTGAAGTTGGATAATTGTGTCCGTAGATATAGTCAGTGACTTTAAATTCGTCTGAAAGTGAATTATTGGTTTGAACTCCTTGGTCTTGAAAATCAACCACTAAAGCATACGTTCCAACTAAGTTTGGGGTATAACCATTCACCGTCCAAACAGTATCCATTTGACCTGGGGCTAAACTAACTAACACTGAATCTAGAAAAACACTTGTGGCGGTGCGTGTAACCTCAAAATTAATGTATTTAGACACAGGAGCAGCACCCAAGTTTTCAACGATTGCACCATAAATCATTGGTGCAGCTTGAGTTAATGGTGTTGAATAATAATCGTATGCATTAATAATATCGTTGGTGAATGTTTTAGATATGCTTATTTCATCTAAATAAGGTTCAATCAATTTCACATCATCAATAATCCAACCATAGCCACTTCCAAATTGAGCATCGGCTGAATCACTTTTCCAACGAAAACGAATCATTGTTAATGCACTTTGATTAACCGGTATTGACTTTAAAACGGTGCTTTGTATCGCTGGATCATTTGTTACAATTCCTTCGTTTAATGGATATGAAACCCAAGATTGACCTCCATCCTCAGAAATCTCAACCAAAGTAGAATCATAATTTAAATGTCTAAAACGTTGGTTAAAACTTAGTGTAATATAATTCAAGGCATATAATGATAAATCGATTGTGTCTGAAGTAACCCAAGTATCTTGCGGACTAACGCTTCCTGCGATTAAATACTGCACCCCATTAAAAAAGGCAAATCCGTTACTTGCAGTAGTACCAGTATTTGTTAAAGCGCCCATATATTGGGTTACATCAGCCATTTCAGGATGAGAACTATTCCCAATAATAAAGGTTCCTTGCCCATTAGTTCCGATAGTCCAATCTTGTGGAACAGAAAAATCATTTTGCCAAATGATGTCACCACCATTTTTGTAGTTTTCAACTAAGTGATTTACACTTTCTTTTGATTTATGAATTGGTTGAAGTGCCTTTTGAGCATAGACAAATTGCCCTACCAAAACGAATAAAAACAGTAATTTTTTCATGGATTAATATATTAGTTGACTACGAATTTAATTATAATTTTTATTTTTCCAAAAATGGCAATTCTCGACGAACTGTTTTTAGATCAATATTATTTAAAGAGCAATAGAATTCAGCTTTTAGAGAGCTAGGTTCAATTAAAAATCCGCCAAACATATCTATTGCTTGACTATGACCAGTATACACCAAGCCGTTACCATCTGTTCCAACTCGATTCACACCAATCACATAACATTGATTTTCAATCGCACGTGCACGTAACAAAGCGTCCCAATGAGAAATTCGTTTTTTGGGCCAGTTGGCCACATAAAGTAAAACATCATAAGCAGCTTTTTCGTTTTCCATACGGTTGCGAATCAATTCCGGAAAGCGCAGGTCATAGCAAATTTGTAAATTGATCTTCCAGCCCTTCCAAGTAACTATCGTTTCTTTTTCTCCTGCTGTAAAAAACTGGTCTTCACCCCCAAGTCCAAATGATTTACGTTTATCGTACCATGTAATTGTTCCATCCGGAAAAACAAATACACCTCGATTAAAAAATTTCCCCGCCTCTCGAATAATTAAGGATGTATAAATGGCTGATTGAAGTTGATTTGACCATTTTTTTAGAAATTCTATTCCCGATGAATCTTGCCAATCCTCAGCCAATTGATCAACCGACATACTGAAACCGGTATGAAACATTTCAGGAAGTACGATTATATCCGCTTCAGTTATTTGATTGAAATAACGTTCATACATAGAAAAATTAGCAGACTTATCTTCCCAAATCTGATCCGCTTGAATTAACGATACTTTTAAATCTTGCATAATTTCTCAGCTGCTTGTTGAATGGTATTTTCATCTTTGGCAAAGCAAAAACGAAGGATTTTTCGATCTTCTCCGTTTGCGTTAAATACAGAAAGGGGTATGGTTGCCACGCCATGTTCTAGAACGAGTCTTTTCGCAAAATCAACATCATTTTCGTCCGAAATTTCCCCATAACTTGCCAATTGAAAATACGTTCCTTCGCAAGGTAATAACTCAAAACGACTATTTTTTAGTTGATAACGAAAATCATCTCTTTTTTGTTGATAGAATTGACCTAATTCATGTACATTCACCTGATTCATATATTCTGCTAATGAAGCTTGTGCTAGGCTATTGACACAAAACACGAGGAACTGATGCACTTTTTTTATTTCATTCATGATCAACTCTGGCGCAACGATATATCCTATTTTCCATCCAGTAATATGAAACGTTTTACCAAAAGATGAGGTGATAATGGAACGCGCACGAAGAATTTCGGAATAATTTACGGACAAATGCTTTTTTTCAAACGTAATGTATTCATATACTTCGTCAGAAAGAACCAACAAATTTGGGTTTTTTTGCACTAGATTCTCCAGTTCAACCATATCTTCCTTCCGCCACATAGTTCCACTTGGATTGTGCGGATTATTGGTGATAATTAATCTGGTTTTATTGGTAACTAATGAACGAATTCTATTCCAATCTGGAAGAAAGTGCTCATTTAATGGAATTCGAACAGGTTTGGCTCCTGCCAAAATTACGGGCGATTCATAACAATCATAACTTGGATCAAGGATAATTACTTCTTCACCGGTGTGCACCAAAGCTTGAATGGTTGTAAAAATTGCTTGGGTTGCTCCCGCAGTTACTAAAAGTTCGGATTGCGGATCTGTCTTTCGATTGTATTGTTTGTAAACTAACGCGCTAATCTGATCCAACAATACCGGCAAGCCTGCCATGGGAGCATATTGATGAACGTTTTCGGAAGCCTTTTTTTTGACAATTTCTTCCAGAATTGGGTCAATTGGAAAATTAGGGAATCCTTGCGAAAGGTTAATAGCTTTATGTTCGGTTGCCAATTTGGACATTACCGTAAAAATGGTAGTACCCACATGAGGTAGTTTGGATTCGAATTTCATAGGTGTAAAATTAAACGAATCGGTAGAATCTTGTGATGAATTACCTAATTTATTTGCCGTTGAGAATGAAATATAAAATGCTGATCGTAACGAAGATTATGCAACAATCAATTCTGCAAATAGCTCAACGTACCATTTTTCATCTGGTGATAGGCTTTCACCAAATAGGCCAATTGTATGCGCATCGTATCAAATGCTTCTTCTGTTTCCGCACTGATTTCTTGTTTCTTGAGTCGCATGAGTAATTTCATATACATGGCATGCAACAATATTTCAACCGTGTTTTTGTCTTGCAAAATAGACTTTACCTTAAATTCCTCAAGGGTGCTCACCGCTTGTTCATTGAGTGTTTTATATTTTTCGTCGTTGTAAACCGTCAATAAAGTGCTGTGCAAATAGGAAAGTTCAATTACAACATCTTGAATATCTGCTAAATGTCCCTTTTGTTCAATGCGTTGTGCTTTCATTTGTCGTATGAGGCCTTCATACCATTTTTTATACTCCGCAATTTCTTGTTCGTTTTGGGTAAGTGGCAATACGGTATGTTGCACAATAGTCTCTAGATCAAACCGAAAAGCGCGGATAATATCCTCAATTTGATACATGTATAACAAGTATTCAGCAATATTTTCTTGTTGTTTTTGCTGGGCTAATATCATCTTATTTTAAGTCTTTAGCAATTTCTGCTTGCTTTTCGTTCAGGTAATTGACAAACTCTTTAGTGACATCCATGTTGGTTTCAATAAATCCAATTTGGCTGCCTTTACCGTGAATTAGTAAAATATCTATTTTATTTTTTTGAGAAAACTCTTTGGCAAATTTCTCCACTTTATTTCCAATTACGGTCATTTTATCAATGGCTTCTTTTTCTAATGCTTGCCCTTGATTTTGTTGATAATCAGCAATTTGTTTTTGCATCGACTGTGCTTTTTGAGAAAGTGCTACTTGCTCGTTTTCAGAAAGCAACCCTTGTTTCATCAAGCCTTCATTTTTTGTTATAAATGCCTCAAATTCGCTTTGTTTCCGTTGCATTTCAGCCTCAAACCCTTTTTGTTTAGCATTCATCATGGAATCTTGCTCCTTGAAAAAAATAAACTTCTCTTTTAGAGAATCGCTGTTGTAATAGGCAATTTTAATTCCCTTCATGTCCCGTTTTTCAACCGTTGTAGTGGTTGATGGAGCAGGTTTTTTTTCGGAGCATCCAATAATGGTTAGCGAAACAATTGATGCAAGTACAAGTAATTTATTCATTTTTTATGTTTTTATGTTGAAATGCCATTTCCCAATCTTCACGCATTTGAAGAAACCTACTCAAACAGTTTGAAAGCAATTGGGGAGTCACCATATTTTCTAATTCATCCAATGACATTATATCCGTTTCTCCAATTTTAAACACTTGTTCAAACTGACCCAATTCAATTTTTAGCAAATATTTTGCATTGTAATTGTGTACCGTGATTCGGTAATTGTCGTGAGGAATTTCTTTGATTAATCGCATTAAGACAAAAGTAATGGAAAATATTCAGACCGGTTGAAATTACAAGATTTTGACTGAATGATATTATCATTGCCCAAAAGTTACTTTTAAACTTCCGACTACAGGCCAGCGAGTAAAATTTGAATTAAAAAATTAAAGTAAAAGAAACAGTCTTATGTCAACACAACAATTCTACTAATCAACCTTGTAGACATTGAATTTCGTAGTGCGATTCTTTCCACTGTCTTCATATCTAACAATTTTTAAGTCATTAAGTGTAGCATCGTATTTAAGATCCATGTCACCAAAAATTGGCATGCTTCCATTGCCAGATGAAAGAGTCAAAACTCCATCAACAAAATCAAGTGAATGTCTCATGAATATCCAATCACAATACTTGAATGTTTTGGTTTTATCAAAAATTGAGCTCAAATAATAACAGAATATTGGAGTTCCGTCTTCTTTATTAAATAAAATTGCAGCAAGATCAGTTACACCATCACCATCAAAATCATTTTCTATCATTGGTATCGTTTCGCCGTTTACATCCTCTAATTGAAATCCTTTTGGGAAAAAAGAAAAATATCGGCTTCCACCTTGTGCATGCGAATTGAAAACACTTAAAATCAAAGCAGTTGTAAAAATTATTTTTTTCATGATTAAAATTTTGACTCAAATATACTAAAATATCAACTGTGTAATATTTACGATTGATACATTTTTGCGGTAAACCTTTATGGGTTGAATTCAACACCACCCGCATTTAAAATTCAAAAAAAACGAGAATTACTAAGGTGTTTTTTGGCTCATCAAGAATTCACTAATAAGTCTGAAAAGAATCTTTTCAAACAGAAAGATCATTCAAGTTTAAGTTAAAATCAAAAGAAACATCATGCTAAGCGAACTTTTCAAGATGAATACAAGTCATTTTTGGATGAGTATCGCGTTGAATAGGACGAGAGATATTTGTGGGATTGATAATTTCGCCCCCTCAGGGCTTTAAGGTGTTCAGTTGTTTAGAGAACATCGGGCAAAACCCGATGTTCTGAAATGAAGCTCTTTCAGAGCTGGGTACCAATGCATCAAGATTCTAGAATCAATATGAATAAGTCCTGAAAGGACGCCGTGGCCTTAAACGATGGATGGAGTCCATCGTGATCTATCGCCAATTAATTCAAAGCCCTGTATGGGCGAGATAAAATGAACCGTAAAAACAACTTAAACACACTACTTTTAGGTGGTAAAATTAAAATTACTTCTTCCAATACATAGCAATTATTTACTTGCGTGTTTTGAATAGTAAAAATTAATTACTTTTGCTTCGAAAACGTTAAAACATCAATCACGTATGTCAAGTAAATATCAATCAGCTATCGACGCATTTATGGATCGCGTTAAAGCAAAAAATGGAGGAGAGCCTGAGTTTATTCAAGCTGTTCAAGAAGTAGCGGAAGCGGTAATTCCTGTAATAGAGGAAAACCCAAAGTACAAAACGGCTAAAATTTTAGATCGTATTGTTGAGCCAGAAAGAACTATTATTTTCCGAGTTCCTTGGTTGGACGATAACGGAAGTGTTCAAGTAAATCGTGGATACCGTGTTGAATTCAACTCAGCAATCGGACCATATAAAGGTGGATTGCGTTTTCACCCAAGTGTTAATTTGTCTATCCTAAAATTCTTAGGATTTGAGCAAATTTTCAAAAACTCGCTTACTACATTGCCTATGGGTGGTGGTAAAGGTGGTTCTGATTTTGATCCAAAAGGAAAGTCAGACAATGAAGTAATGAAATTTTGCCAATCGTTTATGACTGAATTATGCCGCCATATTGGTGCTGATACGGATGTTCCTGCGGGAGATATCGGTGTTGGTGGTCGTGAAATTGGTTACATGTTTGGTCAATACAAACGCGTACGCAACGAATTTACGGGAGTATTAACTGGTAAAGCGCGTAATTGGGGTGGATCATTGATTCGTCCGGAGGCAACGGGTTACGGAACGGTATATTTTGCACAAGAAATGTTGGCTACAAAAGCAGATTCTTTCAACGGTAAAATTGTAGCGGTTTCAGGATCTGGAAACGTGGCGCAATATGCATGTGAGAAAGCAACTCATTTGGGAGCAAAAGTAGTTACACTTTCAGATTCTGAAGGATATATCTATGATGCAGATGGAATTACAGCTGAGAAACTGGCTTATGTAATGGAACTTAAAAATAACCGAAGAGGAAGAATTTCTGAATATGCTACTACCTATCCTTCAGCTAAATTTGTAGCAGGAAAACGACCTTGGGAAGTTAAAGTAGATATCGCTTTATCTTGCGCTACTCAAAACGAATTGAATGGTGAGGAAGCAAAAGCATTAATTGCAAACGGAGTAAAATGTGTTGCTGAAGGAGCAAACATGCCATCTACACCAGAAGCAATAGCAGCATTCCAACATGCAAATGTTCTTTTTGCTCCAGGAAAAGCTTCTAACGCTGGTGGTGTTGCTACATCTGGTTTGGAAATGTCACAAAATTCATTGCGTTTATCGTGGTCTGCTGAAGAAGTGGATCAACGTTTACATGGTATCATGGTTTCTATCCACGAAGCGTGTGTGAAATACGGTAAAGGTGCTGAT
>CAIUSK010000034.1 GCA_903901805.1 uncultured Flavobacteriales bacterium | reverse complement strand
TGTGCAATCCGTAAAATGACTTTTTCACCCCAAAAGGATTAAGCAAACTTGGTCCACCAGATAAACTTAACTGTGCGTTCAAGCTAGTGACAAAAAATAAACCAACAAAAAAAATTAATAGCTTCATCGTTTTAGAGTTTTATGGTAACAAATGTAAGTTACTTTTATGTTTTTATGAAATTTACCTTTCATTAAGTAAAATATCTGCAATTTTTTCAACACATTTCATGCCATCAATAGCCGCAGAGACAATTCCACCAGCATATCCGGCTCCTTCACCGCAAGGATATAATCCTTTAATTTGAACATGTTGAAACGATTCTTTATCTCGAGGAATTGAAACGGGAGAAGATGTCCGAGACTCGGGTGCCATCAACACAGCATCTGAAGTCACAAATCCATTCATTTTTTTACCAAATTCCTTGAATGCTTTTTGAAGTCGAACAGTAATAAAATCAGGAAATAACTCCGTTAAATCAACACTTACAACTCCGGGCTGGTAAGAGGTTTTGGGTAAATCAACTGATTTTTTCCCTTGCATAAAATCCGTTAACCGTTGCGCTGGAACTTGTTGCGTTTTACCCGCCATTTCCCATGCATTTCTTTCAATCTTCTTTTGGAAATTCAAGCATGAAAATGGATCTTCGTTATTACTCGAAATATCCTCTGGGCTAACACTAACAACAATTCCTGAGTTTGCGTATGGATTATTTCGTTTAGAAGGCGACCATCCATTCGTTACGACTTCCTCCTGCTCTGTTGCGCAAGGAGCAACAATACCACCAGGACACATGCAGAAAGAAAATACGCCTTTGTTTTCAACTTGTTCTACCAAAGAGTAAGCTGCTGGCGGTAAATAATCATCATTTAATCTTCCGTGATATTGAATATGGTCAATGAGTGACTGATCGTGTTCAATTCTTACTCCAATGGCGAACGGTTTAGCTTGAATTTCAATACCCTTTTTGTGCAAAAGATAAAAAATATCCCGTGCTGAATGTCCAGTTGCTAAAATGATTTGAGTGCAATTGACTATGTCTTTATCATTTATTTGAACGCCCTTTATGGATGATTTATCGATCAATATATCGGTTAGTTTCGCATTAAAATGCACTTCGCCACCGGCATGAACTATTGCATCGCGCATTGCTGTAATAATGGCCGGAAGTTTATTCGTTCCAATGTGCGGATGAGCATCAATTGTTATATCAGAAGAAGCGCCAAATTGAACAAACCAATTCAAAACCTTTTCTACATCTCCGCGCTTTTTTGAACGGGTGTATAGTTTACCATCAGAATACGTACCTGCACCTCCTTCACCAAAACAATAATTGGATTCAGGATTAACAATCATTTCCTTATTTAATCGGGCAAGATCTCTACGGCGTGATCGCACATCTTTCCCTCGCTCAAAAACAATTGGTTTCAAACCTAATTCTATTGCTCTCAACGCTGCGAATATACCGGCCGGACCTGAACCTATAATAACAATAGCTGGACTTGATTTCACATTCTTCAAATGAAGCGGTTGCGAAGAATTAATGGAAATGGGTTGATTAGAAACAATAAAAGTCCCTAAAATTTGAATTTCCTTCTTTCGTGCATCAACACTCCTTTTTTTCCATTTAAATTGGATTTCGCTTTCCGAAAACCCAGATAAATCAACTAATTTTCGATGAATGAAATCAAAATCTTTGGCTTGTTCAGGAAGCATTTTTAACTGAATTTCCTTTTCCATCAACCTTCAAATATTACGGAAAGAAACCATAATTTATTATATAAACTATGAATAGGCTTGGAAACTGGAGTATTATCCTGAATGAACGTGTTCCTGAAACCATGGGAATATTTGAGTTCAAAAGCTAATTTAAAATAAGGCAAAAAGAACTCCACTCCTCCCCCAACTTGATATTGAAAATCGTGTTTTCGAATTTTCACATACGGATCAATAAAGTTTTGCGCTGCTTTTTCCTGAGATTGTAAATCCAGACAATATTGAGCCCCGCCCAAAAAATAAGCTGCAAAATTATTGTACCTCAAGGTTCTGTATTGAAACATCAATGGAAAATCTAAACTCGTTGAATTAACACGCTCTTCTTCTACAATATCGAATGTTTTTGTTGTATCCGGATTTTCATACGAGTACAGCAATACTTTTTCTTGAAATGATAGAGAGGGCATAAATCGCAAGCGAAATGTAGGCTTCCAAATCTTCATGGTAGTTAATATGCCCACTTGTCCACCAGGCTGAGCCTTACTTGTCAATGATTTGACACCAAAATTCTCATAGGCATTAAGTACGGGTAAGGCAGAAAAATCAGCTTGATTTACACCGAGCATGAAACCGAAATGAAAAAGTCTATCGTCGAACTTTTTATAATTCCATGTCTTGTAGGGTTGACAGAAAAAGTCAAAGGGAAGAACTACTATTAAGAATAAAACTAATTTTCTCACTTCTATATAACGAAACAATTCTGTGGAAATTACATCAAATTATTTTGTTCCAGAATAAATGGTTGCAATTCCACCTGAAACAGTAAAAGAAGCAACATTATCAAACCCTACTCCAGTCAAAATTGTTCTAAATGCTTCACCTTCTGGAAATACATTTACAGACTCAGGTAAATAGGAATAGGCACGTTGATCTTTCGAGAACATTTTACCAAAAAATGGAATAAAATAATGTGAATAGAAACCAAATAGTTGTTTGATTGGAAACGATTTCGGTTTAGAAAACTCCAAAACAACAGCCTTTCCGCCAGGTTTGAGAACTCGTAACATTTCCGAAAGACCTTTTTCCAAATTTTCAAAATTTCTCACCCCAAAACCAACCGTAATGGCATCAAAAACGTTATTTTCAAAGGGTAAGTTTTCCGAATCACCCAAACGAAGAGAGATAATATGATCAACCTCTTTGTTTTTCATCTTTTCCATCCCCACTTTCAACATTCCTTCAGAAATATCTACTCCAATAATATTATGAGGGTTTATTTTCAATGCCTCCAAAGCAAAATCACCCGTTCCAGTTGCAATATCAAGAATGCGCTTGGGCTTGATGGACTTTAATTCCTTTATTGCTCGCCTTCTCCACAATTTATCAATCCCTAAAGAAAGAAAATGATTCAAGAAATCATATTTTGCTGATATGTTGTTGAACATTGTCGCCACCTCTTGTTTTTTGGAAGTGCGATCGTCACCGTATGGTTTTACAATTTTATCTGTCATATTATAACTTTAACAAGTTATGAATTGAATAGTTTTAACATTTCTGATTTTAATTCATTCGGATGTATGCTCACCACACCGGATTTCTCACACACGATACCACCTGCCAGATTGGAGATTTGTGCAACTTCCTGAATTGTGCATTCAGCAACAAGACAAAGCGTTGCAACCGCAATAACTGTATCCCCGGCTCCACTCACATCCGATATGGTACGAACGTGGGCATCGTAATAATCTACTTTTGTATGGTCTGAAATAGCAACTCCATATTCTGAAAGTGTAACAAACGTATACGTGTTTTTGATTTTTTGGTGCAAGATGCCGATGGCTTTTTCAAATTCAGTTTTTTCTTCAGGAAACTGAAACTGCAAACCCAATCCTTCTTTCAGCTCCTTTAAATTCGGCTTAAAAAGTGTTACCCCTTGGTAAGAAGAGAAATGATTTTTTTTAGGATCAACTGTGGTAATAACTCCAAATTCATGCGACAATTGTATAATATTATCAATCACTTTTTGGGTGAGTAACCCTTTATTGTAGTCTTCAAAAATAATTGCATCAATACCGCTCGCTACGATAGACTTAATTTGTTCTAAAAAGGCAATTTCATCTTCACTCGTGAGATAATCCTTTACCTCGGAATCTATTCGTAATAATTGTTGTTTGTTACCAATTATTCTCGTTTTGACTGTTGTCTTTCTAGTTGACGTTGAATAAATCGCTTTATCATCAATTCCAGCAGTTTGACACAGTTTTTTTATTTGCGAACCCTGAGGATCATTTCCAATTACGGAACCCAGAATAACCTGAGCCCCTAGTGCAACAATATTTAAAGCCACATTCGCCGCTCCTCCTAATCGATCTTCTTCCTGAGTCAGTTCAATAATAGGTACAGGTGCTTCAGGAGAAATACGCGTTACATTTCCGATCATGTACCGATCAAGCATAACATCTCCCACAACAAGAATTTTCTTGTTCTTAAATGTTTGAAAGAGTTTATCTATGTTCATGAATAAATTTTAACTCAATTTTGCTAAAGCATCCTTTATTCTACTCATCGCATCGAGCAATGTTTCTTCAGATGCAGCATAAGAAATACGAATGCAATTAGGGTCACCAAATGCTTCTCCTGTAACTAAAGCAACAAGTGCTTCATCTAAAAGATATAAACACAAATCATTTGCATTCTCGATTGTCCATTCCTTGTAGGATTTACCAAAAAAATGAGAGATGTCTGGAAAAACATAAAAAGCTCCCTCTGGCACATTGGACTGAACACCCTCCATTTCATTCAGTTTATCCAACACTAAATCTCGTCTGCGATGAAAAGCATTTATCATATCTTTCAATATTGCAGGATCCGCATGCATTGCCGCAATTGCCGCTCTTTGGGTAATGGAACATGTGGCAGAAGTAAATTGACCTTGCATTTTGTCACAAGCCGAAGCAATTTCCTTTGGTGCGCCAATATACCCCAAACGCCAACCAGTCATGGCCCAGGCTTTGGACAATCCATTCACAGTTACCACTTGATTGTATACCTCCGGAAATTGAGCCAAACTTTCATGTTTACCCGAAAAATTTATATGTTCATAAATCTCGTCACTAATTACTATAATTTGAGGAAAATCCTTCAAGACTTGAGCTAAATCATATAATTCATGCTTCGTATATACCGTTCCTGTTGGGTTACAAGGCGTTGAAAAAATCATCATCCTTGTTTTTGGAGTGATTGCATTTCTTAATTGTGTAGCCGAAATCTTAAAATCAGCATCAATAGTAGCGGGTATCACAACCGATGTTCCTTCTGCCACTTTAACAATTTCCAAATAAGAAACCCAATAAGGTGCGGGAATGATCACCTCATCTCCAGGATTCACAATACTTAAAACAACGTTCGCTATTGATTGCTTTGCACCGGTTGATACAACAATTTGATCTTTAGAATATTCCAATCCATTATCACGCTTAAATTTCAAGGAAATACTTTCTCTCAGGTCATCATATCCTGAGACCGGCGTATACATGGTGAAATTTTTATTCATTGCCTCCAACGCAGCATCCTTTATAAATTGAGGAGTAAAAAAATCAGGCTCACCAAGGGATAACGAAATAATATCTTTTCCAGCAGCTTTTAATTCTCTACTCTTTCTAGACATTGCTATAGTAGCTGATTCCTCCATGGAATTAATTCTATCAGAAAGTTGAATCATTATATAATTTTTGATGTTTTCATTGCAAATCTAGGAATTACAATTAGGATTTACGGTTAATACATTAGAAAGTTTAAAATATATTACAGAACTTTCATGCAGATTATCACAAATTTATCTTTCATAATTTAGAAAAACATTACTAAAAAAGAATTATGTTTGTAAATAGATATAGTATAATACTACTCTACTTGTTAAAACTTTTTAATTGATAAACTATGAAAAATAAAATTATTTTGGCTTCGGCACTTTTCTTATCAGGATCCTCATTTGCTCAATTGTTTTCAGATGACTTTGAATCATACGCTGTTGGATCTTTTATTGGACCACAAAGTACCTCATGGACTACTTGGTCTGGAACGGAAGGTGGTGCTGAAGATGCTTCTGTAACAAACAACCAGGCAAGCAGCGGGACTAATTCCATTTATTTTTCATCAACAGCTGCGAGTGGCGGCCCTCAAGATGTTGTTTTAGATTTTGGCCCGGTATATAACAGTGGTGTTTTTACTTTTCAATCGGACTTTTATGTAAATGCAGGAAAAACAGGTTATTTCAATTTCCAAGCATCTCAAACAATTGGAACAACATGGGCATTGAATGTTAATTTTGATGGGGGCGATTTATACA
>CAIUSK010000033.1 GCA_903901805.1 uncultured Flavobacteriales bacterium | reverse complement strand
CAGAAAATAATTTGACTCCGTATGACACCTTAATGATTTTTGAGGTGCAAAGATATGCTTTTTTTGTTGAATCGCAAAAAGGAAGAAAATCAATGATTACCGAGACTAATCGCCTCTGCACCATTATCTTGTTTTTTCTGTTTAAACAAAAGTCCAAACAAAAGCGCCACTACCAAGGAGTATCCGGCAAAGAATATCCATGCCCCTGACCAATCAGTTGATCCATTTGGAAATTTATAATAATGGTCAATCAGCCAACTGCTTGCAATTGTACCAAAATAAGCACCAAAACCATTAGTCATCATCGTGAATAATCCTTGTGCGCTTGATCGTATGCGCGAGTCTGTTGTTGTTTCAATGTACATAGATCCTGAAATGAGGAAAAAATCAAATGCCATACCATAAACAATGCAGCTAAGCACAATAAAAACACTTCCATAAGAACCATCTCCGATTGAGAAGAATCCGTAACGCAATACCCATGCAATCAAGGCAAATAACATAACTTTTTTCATTCCAAATCGACTTAAAAAAAATGGAATTGTCAGAATAAAGATTGTTTCAGAAACTTGTGAAATGGAATAGATAATTGTGGAATACTTCTCAACTACAGAATCCTTTGGAAAACTACTTAAATAGGCGTCTCCGTACATATTAGAAAGCTGAAGTGCCGCACCTAGTAACAAAGAAAAAATAAAAAATAAGGCCATTTGATAATTCGCAAACAATTTGAATGCGTTTAGACCAAGCATTTCCCCCAACGATTTTTTCTCAGAAGACTTCCCCTCTGGAGTGCACGCTGGAAGTGTAAATGAATAAACCCCTAATAAAATTGCTACAGCTCCAGCAATTACAAATTGCATGGAATTATCCTTACTTCCCGAAAGATTGGTTGTCCACATGGCAAAAATAAATCCAATGGTACCCCAAACACGAATGGGAGGAAAATCTTTCACAACGTCAAAATTGAACATCTTTAATATTCGATATGAGACAGAATTCGATAATGAAATCGTTGGCATATAACAAAGCATTGCGGCGAATATAACCCAGTAGAGTAAGTCATATTCAGGCATAAATTTTAAAAAGGGAATTTGAGATTGAAGCCATGACAAATTAGGAACCAACAAAAGAATGCATCCATATAAAATGTGCAATAAACCATATAATCGATCCGCACGCATCCATTTATCAGCAATAATTCCGATTAAAGAGGGCATCAAAATTGAAGACAAAGCTAAAGTTGAAAAAATTGCACCAAACTGACCAAACGTCCATCCTTTTCCTGCTGTACAATACGTTCCGATTGTTGTTAACCAAGCTCCCCATACAAAAAACTGGAGAAAACTCATCAAGGTTAATCGGTGTTTTATTGTTATCATTCAGTTCGTTTTTGTATTTCATCTCGAATTTTCGAAGCGGCTTCATAGTCTTCATTATCAAGTGCTTCTTTCAACATACTTTCTAAATCCTCTTTACTAGCCACCACTAAAGTATTTCCTTCAGGACTAAATTCTAATTCATCTTCATCCGCATCATCTAAATCGTCCTGATCAAATTCATCATCTATTAGGGTTCCAGCATCTTTTAAGATGTTATCAAACGTAAATATTGGACAATCAAATCGAACACCTATTGCAATTGCGTCGGATGTACGAGAATCAATTTCTGTAAGCACGCCATCCTTTAAACAGACAATCTTAGCAAAGAAGATCCCCTCTTCAAATTTATAAATAATAATTTCCTTTATCTCAATTTCATAAGCTACCGCAAAACTTTTAAATAAATCATGAGTCAAGGGCCTATTCGGCTTCATTTTTTCCAATTCTACAGCAATGGCTTGCGCTTCAAACCCACCGATGACGATTGGTAATTTACGCTTTCCGCCAACCTCGGTAAGCATCAAGGCATATGCCCCAGATTGAGTTTGGCTATAAGACAAGGCCGATATGATAAGTTTGATTTTTTGCATTTGGAGTGCCTAAAATTAATTTTGGCCCGCTTTAAACTTTGCAATAGCTGCAGTTAATCGAGGAATTACTTCAAAAGCATCTCCAATTACACCGTAGTCTGCCGCCTTGAAGAATGGCGCCTCTTTGTCTGTGTTAATAACAACAATAACTTTTGAACCGTTGACACCAGCTAAATGCTGAATTGCACCTGAAATACCCGCAGCAATATACAAATTTGGACGTATAGCAACACCTGTTTGTCCCACGTGCTCATGATGCGGTCTCCATCCTATATCTGCTACTGGTCGGGAGCATGCTGTTGCAGCACCCAAAGATTTAGCCAAATCCTCAACCATACCCCAGTTTTCTGGACCTTTCAGTCCTCTACCAGCAGAAACAACTAATTCAGCTTCAGGTAATGGAATTTCACCTTCTGGTTTTTTTGTGGAAATCAATTTGATTCGACCTGCTTGAACACCAGAATGTATTTCTTCAACGCCACATGCTATACCTGATATTTCCGGCTGAATGCTATTAGGAAGCAATGAAATAATTCGTTTGGCTGAATTCACCTTTACAAAACCAAAGGCTTTACCTGAAAAAACATTTACGCGGATTGCTCCTGATTCATTTGGCACATCTGTTGCGCCTGAAACAAGACCTGCATTTAATCGCACTGACAAACGTGAAGCAATTGCTTTGGCTGTTAAATCATGAGAAAAAACGAGTGTTGAAGCTCCTGTTTTTTCCGCGGCATATGCGACTAAGTCAACTAACTGTTGATGATCATCGATTGAAACAGCGCGGTCAACCATTACAGAAGAAGCGCCATATTCACCTAACTGGGCAAGCACGTCTGATGATGTATTTCCATTCGTGATTACAGAAACGCTTTCTCCTAATTTTTTGGCATACGAAACAACTTCTTTTGCTGCTTTTGATAAACCATTTTCTGAATGTATATAAACTAATGTCATTTTTCTTGATTTTCTATTAATTAAATCACTTTTGCTTCATTGTGTAATAATTCAACCAATTCATCCATATTATCTGGATCAATCATTTTACATGCTCCTTTGGATACAGGAAGGTCGTAAACTACATAACTCGTCAATTCTTGAACTTCCGCGGCAGGAATAACGGTTAATTGTCTTGTTCGTGCAGCCATAATGCCACGCATGTTTGGAATACGTTGTTCGGCCATTCCTTTTGCACAAGAAATTACGACAGGAGTTGAAACTTCAACTACTTGAACTCCTCCGGCAATTTCTCTCTCCAATGTCACTAAATTTCCAGAAACCTCCAATTTGGAAGCTAATGATACATAAGGTAATTCTAATGATTCTGCAATCATTCCGCCCACTTGAGAACCATTATAGTTAATCGTTTCTTTACCAACTAAAACTAAATCAAAAGATTGGCTTTTTGCATAAGATGCTATTTGCATAGCCGTATAATAAGCATCCTTTGGATCAGCATCTATTCTCACAGCATCATCTGCCCCAATAGCAAGTGCTTTACGCATAAT
>CAIUSK010000032.1 GCA_903901805.1 uncultured Flavobacteriales bacterium | reverse complement strand
TGCCTTCTTCCCAATCTTTATCACAGTAATAGTAAAATGACCGTGCGTGTTCTTCTCTATTTCGGATTAAAAAAGTATTGATTGTATCCAACTCTACGAATATGGAATAATCCCCAGTTTTCCATACACCCATTTGTGTATCAGTGATAGTCTTTGAAAGTTCAATTTTCCAACGGTTTTGAGTACGGGCTGAAAAGGTAATTATTAAAATGAATAGCAAAGTTAAGAATTTCATAAATCGAAGTTATGAAAACCAATTGATACTTTAATTGCTATAGAATGACTCATCGCGAAACACCCTTTAAATAGAATTCTTTATATCACGCTGTACTTGATATTGAAGCCGAGTTTTGTGATGAAACCAATACGTTAACAGAACTTCTAACAGAGCAAGCTTAAATGCATAACTAATGATAATTAAACCACTGAGATTCATTAGTTATGGTTCTTTATTGTTTTTGGTAAAGGTGTAGTTTAAACTTGCAAAGAAAAAATGAATTTGAATAAAATTGTAGCGATTAGATCCGTTTGCTCCACCTTCAAGCAGTTTATAGCCAATGTTTCCTTGCATGTTTTTAGTAAAACAATATCTTGCAGATAATGACAGGTCAATTGCTCTGCCTTTAGTTGCGGCTATACCTTCTCCAAAAAAATCAATACCCATTTTTTGAGATATATCCCATTTAGCTAATAGGTTGATAAGAGGAACGAAACCAACACTAAAATTTTCTCTAAAAAACTCGCTATTCTTTAACGAGACTCCTGCAGCCCTACTTTTTGCAGACAAACCAAGGCCAAATTTGAAATTGTCTTTATTGATGATTCTTCGATTATAAGTAAATCGATAAGAATTAAACTTGTAAATAACCTCTATTGGTATATTAGCTTTAAAGTTTTTTCCATCAAATAGTATATCATTTTCTATTGTTCCAGTTTCTGCAATTTTAAAGGGAGCGTAAAGCAATGAAAAGTAATTTTTTCCATCTGATAAATAACCAACGCGCAACCTCACAAATGGACTAACTGGTGTCTGAAAAGTATTTTTCAGCGAAAATAACGTTCCATTATTGCCGTTTCGAATATCATTAATAGTTGTGAAGAATGCTCCTGTTTCAAGATCAACGAAAGCCTGAGCATTCGAATACACGCTGGAATTCAAACAAATAAAAAGAATCCAATATCTAAACTGGAAAACAAACTTAGAAATCAAGTTATTCATATTCAGTTCTTTTTTTTGAAGAGTGTTGATTAATTTTTCACGGTTTCGGGCTTGGCGAAGGTGGCGATTTTCACCATCCCGAAGCTTTGGGATTGATGCGGAGCACAAAACTACCGACTACCACTAAAATGAGCGTGGAGCAGCATGAAAATTAACCCCGCCCATTGCAAATTAGCTTTTAGCGGTAGGCTTTCTTTGTCCAACCCAATATCGTATATAATAATATTTCAATTCCAGTGTCAAGTTTGAAGTCGTCTTCGTGAATGTCGAGCGATAAAATTCTGTCATTGTAACCACCGGAACCAATTTTAATAAAATTTCTGTCCATCTTATAAACTAATGTGTCAGTTTTATTATAGTATTCCGTGATTATAGTAGCGGTATCACTTTCTGCTATTTTAATTTTACTCTCATCATATTGCCTTTTCCCATCAATGTTTTGAATTAAATAAGTCCTTGGGTTTGTGCTTTCATACTCATTTTTTAAACTGTCAATTGTCAGCGAAATAAAAGTATCAGGGAGTTTACTTTTAAATTTATATAAATAAGCAACCCGTTCACCTGTCGTTAAGCTTGGAAAATCATTAAACTCTATTTGGTCATATTTGGAAAAGGCACTTTTTGCATCAGAGATTTTTGAGAAAGCGTCACCACCGGAGTCTTGAGGGATAGTGGATAATTGTACATGAGATTGTAATGTTATTAGTATCAAAAAAGCAATAAGGGTCTGCCAAGGTTTTAATTGTCTTTTGGTCAATTTGAATAAAATAAAACCAAATCCTAATGAAAATATTATTGCCGTCGGCCAACAAATTAGTCCGCCAAGTCCAGTAAACGGAAATAACCAAAGGATAAAACCCTCAATTGTCAACCCCATAAGTGCATAAAGTCCAAATAATATTTTTCGTTTTGAATTGTCCATTATAAATTTAGTCGTCTGTTGGAGATGTATCTTTAGCTTACAGCTAACTTATTGCTAACCGCCAAAGCTCAGATTTAATCAAAAATACAACATATACCTAACATACCCAATTGGTGATTTGTAACGAATTATCGAACCTGAAAATCAATCTTTTTACGAACCGCTGTATACATGACCTTATGTAAATTGGTGTGAGATCCTCTCCCTGTCAAATATTGGAAGGGCAGGCTACTCGATTATGTGGGGTTTCTTATTTCACCTCCGAAGGTAGCAACGGAGTCAATTTATTCTTCAAATCCATTCGTTCGTGAAGGATTCTGGCGATTTCAATCGATTGATCGTCCATTACTCGATAGAAAATTATATGCTTTGATGTTCTTTTACCTTTCAATTCTGGGTAAATTTCTTCATAAACTTTTCCTATTTGAGGTTTTTTAGCGATTGTATAAAACGCATTAAGCAAGAGTTTATAATATTTATCTGCCTGACTTTCAGACCATGCCTCAACAGTGTAATTCCATATATCAGATAAATCCTTTACGGCATTGTTCGTTAACTTAAACTTTGCCATTTATTTTCTGCCTGCTTTTAACATTTTTAAATGCTCGTCAGGGTCAAAATCTTCGGCTAAACCACTATTAATACCTTCGTCAATCGCATGACGCAGAGCAATAATTTTCTGTTCCTCTTCTTCAAGTAGTCTTAATCCAGCACGAACTGCCTCACTTGCATTTTTGTACCGTCCTTCTCTTAAAATATTTTGAATAAATTGATCAAAATAACTACCCAAGGTAATTGATGTGTTTTTACTCATAACAACTAATTTTAGCAAAAATACCAAATATTGGTATTATTTCAAAATATATTTTGGGAGTTTTTGGCTATGGTTAATCACACATAACGTTCTCGCGCTGGGCGAAGGTTACGATTTTTAAAATGAGTTTTATTTACGGTCCAAGTTCTTAAGTTTTTCAATTATTCGTTTTTTAGTAACCAAAATCTCGGCTTTTTTGCTAAGCGTGTGTTAGGCTCAGTATTATTTTTTGATCAGCCTTTCGTAATAAAATTGTGAATTTATTTCTATTTCCAAAATATAAATACCATTAGATAGATTTGAAAGATCAATTTCTGAACTTATATTTTGTTCTTTGTATTTCAATTCGCCAGTTGCATTAAATACTTTAATATTAATCTTTTGAGAAGATATATTATTAATTGAAATTATTCCGTCTGAAGGGTTTGGGAAAATAAAAAAATCTTCTTGTCCATTAAGATTTGTAAGACCTAATGATGTGAGATCTGGCGAGCCACAATTCATCGAATCTTTTTTGTAATATATCATTCTTTCCCAAACTGGAAATTGAGAGACACCATTACCTTGATAATGCCAATAGTCCAAAGTGATTCCTATTCCTCTCCCATAAGATCTTTTGAACCAACTTGGTTCAAAAGAATATTGCTGAATGTAATAGGAATTCATTTCAATATCACAAAAGTTCGTGTCAAGTTCCTTAATTGAATCATAGAATACAAATTCAGGATCATTTTGAGGCCACATATAATAAATTGGCATGTTTAAATTCGAATAAAAGATAGTTTCAATAATTGTATCAAAAACATAAATTGATCCAGGCGGTGACACACTATAGTCAGGAATTACATTATAAATATCATGATGTAAAGTATAAAACACAGTATCAGAATTAATAGAATAATACTTATCAATAACTGTTATTCTTTCACCATTTGAAGGTTGATTTTCTCTAGTATAATGAAATTCATCATTGATATTGAAAT
>CAIUSK010000031.1 GCA_903901805.1 uncultured Flavobacteriales bacterium | reverse complement strand
GTCCAGATGTGGCAGGATTGAAGATTTTTAACGGTTGTCCAGATACCGATAATGATGGTTTAATAGATAGTAAAGATGATTGCCCTTCAGATTCTGGTTTGATTGCGCTGAACGGTTGTCCGGATATAGATGGGGATGGAATTAGGGATATTGAAGATGGATGTCCAACGGTTCCTGGTCCGAAAGAATTAAATGGTTGCCCGGATACTGATAAAGATGGAATATTGGATTATTTAGATGGTTGTCCACTTGAAAAAGGACCAAAAGAGAATAATGGTTGTCCATGGCCTGATAGTGATAAAGATGGCTTACTGGATAAAGACGATGATTGCCCGAATACACCTGGCCCAGCTGCAAATAAAGGATGCCCCTATAAAGACACGGATAATGATGGCTTGCTTGATAAAGATGATGATTGTCCGAATACGGCTGGTCCTATATCAAATAAAGGTTGTCCAGTGATTGAGAAAGAGGATGCTGAGGTATTGAAAACTGCATTTGATAATTTGGAGTTTGAAAAGTTGAAAGATGTAATTGAAGGAAGTTCTTTCTTATCGTTAGATGAGTTAGCTGAAGTGTTGAAAAAACGCCCGACTTGGAACCTTCATATTTCTGGGCACACGGATAATGCGGGAGATGATCAAGCAAATATGATTTTATCCAAAAAACGAGCTGAATCATTAAAAGCCTATTTAGTATCGAAAGGAGTGAGTGATTTACAATTGAAAGTGTTCTATTTTGGAGAAACTAAACCAATTGCAACTAACGACACGCCGGAAGGACGTCAGAAAAATCGACGTGTTGAAATGGAAGTGACCTTCGATTAATAAGTGATATTTTAGTCATGAAAGAGCTGCCGATTTCTATCGACAGCTCTTTTTTATGTTGGAAACAGTTATTCTCTTCTTTTTAGCAATAAGTTCGTTGATTCAATACTTTTAACAAAAACTATTGAAAAATTGGTAGGTTGAAAACGGCTATGTTTTTTAGGTTGAACCAAAGGATTTAAAAATCAAATTTATTATTGGTGTAATGGCTTAACTGTTTTCTTTGTTGGAAACACTAAATAGTTAGTAGTACTTATCTTATATTGATTACTTTTACGGTCTAATAATAAAAAAATGGCTATTTCAAAAAGTCTAGAAATACGAAGTGGTGGAATTTGTGAATTGTGCTCAAATAATCAATCCGTAATTGAATTTACGGTTTCACCAAAAGAGGATAAAATCGAAAATCAAGTTGCTATTTGTTCGGTTTGTGAAGAAAATTTAGGTAACAAAAATGCACGCGATCACTGGCAATGTCTTGCTAGTAGTATTTGGAGTCAAGAGCCAGTTGTTCAGGTTTTGTCATACAGACTATTATTAGGTATGAAAGATCAAACATGGGCCATGAATATACTAGAAATGGTTGATCTCGATGAAGATCTAATTCAATGGGCAGCTAGCTTTTATGAATCAGCTTCAGTTCACATGGATTCATATGGTAATGTTTTAGAAAGTGGAGATAATGTTGTTCTAACTCAATCTTTGAAGGTGAAGGGAACAAACTTCACCGTTTCAAAGGGAACCGTTGTTAAAAAGATACGATTAGTTGCAAATAACATGGATCAAATTGAAGGTAAAATCAATGATCAAGTTATAGTAATTCTAACTCAGTTTGTAAAAAAGAACTAATATACTTTTATTTTGTTTACTTAAAGTAACGTCCTCAAATATTCTTTGTTTTATTAATTTTTCTCATAATTATGCTCATTTTATTGTTTATTATTCTGCACTGGTATTTATCTCTTTTTGGACAAACTTTTTTCCTACATCGTTATGGTGCTCACAAAATGTTTACTATGAATAAATTTTGGGAGAAATACTTCTATTTATATACTTGGATAACTCAAGGATCGTCTTATTTGAATGCTCGTGCATATGCCATTTTACATAGAATGCATCATGCTTATAGCGATACGGAGAAAGATCCACATACTCCCCATTTTTTTAAAGATGCTTACAGTATGATGATGCATACACGCAAGATTTATAATGATGTGTTAAATAAACGAGTTACTATAGAGGATAAATTTGATCGTAATTTTCCTGAATACCCGAAGATAGATCGAATTGCTGATAATGGTTATGTTCGTCTATTGTTTGCATTGGGTTATATTGCTTTTTATATTGTTTTCGCAACCCAATGGTGGATGTTCTTGTTTTTACCCATTCATTTCTTTATTGGCCCAATTCAAGGTGCAATCGTTAATTGGTCAGGTCATAAATATGGATATCGCAATTTCAATGATTCAGATAAATCTAAAAATTCTCTTTTTTGGGATATTCTTTTAATGGGAGAACTGTTTCAGAACAATCATCACCACGCAGGATCTAAACCTAATTTTGCAACTAAATGGTTTGAATTTGATCCGACTTATCCAATAATTTGGTTTTTTAGTAAAATCGGGATAATTAAAATGGTGAGATAACGGTCTAGGTTTGATAGTAAAATGGCCGGAAATAAATAGGTAACACCTAGGCCTTTAAGGGATCAAATCTTACATAGATTCAAAAAATTGCCAGAGTGTATCTGAGGGCAAAGGAGCTATCACTTCAATAAATTGATTAGTTGTTGGATGATTAAATGATATTTTGCGTGCATGAAGGCAAATTGATCCATCCTCATTTGATCGTTTTGCTCCATATTTTAAGTCTCCTTTTATATGGCAATTTATTGTAGCAAGTTGAACCCGGATTTGATGATGCCTGCCTGTTTCTAAAGCAATTTCAAGTAAATGAAATTTATCAGACGATCGAAGATACGTGTAATTTAATACAGCTTGTTTTGCTCCGGCACTGGACTCATTGGTAACGTAAGATTTGTTTTGGTTTTCATTTTTTCGTAAATAATGAACTAATTTACCAGTCCTAGACTCTGGTTTTTTATCTACTATTGCCCAGTACACCTTATCCGTTTCTTTCTCCCTGAATTGCTTGTTCAGCCTTTCTAATGCTTTACTGGTTCTTGCGAAAATAACAGCGCCACTAGTTGGTCTGTCCAGTCTGTGAACCACTCCACAAAATACATTTCCAGGTTTATTGTATTTTTCTTTGAGGTAACTTTTAATGGCATCGGGTAGGGTGGCGTCTCCTGTTTTATCTCCCTGTACGATATCAGAAGATTTTTTATTGACAACAATAACGTGGTTGTCTTCATATAAAATTTCAAGTGCCATATTTTATTCTTCTTCCGATCCTTCTTCAAACAAGCTTGGCTGATCATCTTCATTTGGTGTTACATCCCATTCCATAGTTGGTGTTTCTCCTTCTTCAGCCATTGATTCAAGTGAAAGGTCTTCTGTAGTATCATCTGTTTGATTATCCTCTGGCCAAGGCTCTTTTCCTTCCATTGGGTGGGTAAGAACGATTTCTTTTACTTTCAATTTAGTCAATTGATTGCCTTGTGCTTTCATACCCTTCACATCAATGAAATCCGTTAGCGGAACGATATTGTCTGGTAAGTTTTTAGTTTCTTTTAAGAGCTTATTATAAATAATACGAACTTCGGGTTCATAAGCGGTTGTGGCGACATCTAAAAATGAACCGTCACTTTCACTAATGAATAATACACGCTTATCAGTAGTGACTTCACACAAGAAACGCTTCACGAAGTGTAATTCTTTTTCTCCATCATAATAAACGGCTGTTATGGGTCTTCGCGGATGCCATTTTTCAATATGTGTCATATCTTCATCAAAGTGGGATGCTAAGTCGAAAGTACTCAAGCGGTATTCACCATTTTTATAAAGTGTCAGAATTTTATCTTCCCCTTTGAAATCTCCCAAGAATTTGCCGCGTTCTTCGTCATTTAATCGACCAACTATTGGATCATACCAAATTTTCCGAGCAGCCAAGGTTGATCCACCTACTTCTTTTTGAATAATTTTTTGTACAATTTCTTTGGTAACACGATTTCCAGCAGAATTCCTACCTTTTATTAACAATGCACCCAAATCGATATCGTACCGCAAACGCTTTAAATGTGGTCGAGGTCTTAGTAATATAGTTACCACCTCTCTTTCTCCGTTTGGATGTACTGAAAAATAGAGCATTTTAGAACCTTTTGTTCCACGCGTCAAATCGTATTCTGTGTCTCTAGTTATTGAGTTCACGTAAAAACGTTTCATCATTGTCGCACCACCAATCCCATCTTGATAAAATAAATGATAAATCGTTCGCGTATCTCCTTTTTTCCAAACCGCAACATGAACGATTCCTTTACCAACAAATTTCTTATCGGTGATTTTGGTCACCATCATTTTTCCGGAAGCAAAGAAAATAATTATATCATCTATATCCGAACAATCAGAAATAGCTTCTGTTTTTTTCAATCCATGTCCAATAAATCCTTCCTCATAATCAACGTATAATTTTCTATTCGCGATTATTACTTTTGAAGCACTAATCGTATCAAAAATTTTAATTTCTGTTTTTCGTTCTCTGCCAGCTCCAAAGCGCTTTTTCAAATCTTTGTAATACTCAATCGTATATTCAATGATATTTTCTAAATTGTGTTTGACTTGTTCCATTTCCTCCTCTATTTTCAAAAGGAGTTCATCCGCTTTACTTCCGTCAAATCTAGTAATTCGAATCATTGGAATTTGAGTAAGCTTTTGAAGGTCTTCGTCTGTGATTTCTCGAATCAATTGTTCTTGAAATGGTTCAAAGCGTTTATACAAATATTCAAATAACGATTCCTTATCCGAATAATGTTTGAAATCGATGTACATTTCCTGATTGATGAACAATTTTTCGAGGGTTGAAAAATGCCAATTACGTTCAAGTTCGTCCAAACGAATTTCTAATTCCAGTTGATTGAGCCTTACGGTATTATCTGTGTTGTATTTTAATATTTCAGTAACACCAATAAATTGAGGCTTATTACCAACAATAATTGTCGAGTTAGGAGAAATCGAAATTTCACAATCGGTAAAAGCATATAACGCATCGATTGTTTTGTCTGGCGATACTCCTGGTGCCAAATGGATAATTATCTCGGCTTCGGCAGATGTATTGTCTTCAATTTTTCGCAGTTTAATTTGCCCTTTATCATTTGCCTTGATAATGGATTCGATTAATGATCCAGTTGTAGTTCCAAAAGGTATCTCATTTATCGTCAATGTTTTATTATCAACTTTTTTGATTTTACCTCGAACTCGAACTTTTCCACCTCTCAATCCATCGTTGTAATTAGAGAAATCGGCCATTCCACCATTCATGAAGTCTGGAAAAAACTCTACTTTTTTACCGCGTAAATGGTTAATGGATTGGTCTATTAATTCAATAAAATTATGGGGTAAAAACTTACATGCCATACCTACAGCAATTCCTTCAGCTCCTTGGGCTAAAAGAAGGGGGAATTTCACCGGAAGATTTTCGGGTTCCTTATTTCTCCCATCATAGCTGGATAACCAATTCGTTGTTTTTGGATTGAAAACCACGTGTAAAGCAAATTTAGAGAGTCTTGCTTCAATATAACGAGCCGCAGCAGCTCCATCTCCCGTTAATGTATTTCCCCAGTTACCTTGACAATCAATCAGTAAATCTTTTTGTCCCAATTGCACCATAGCGTCCCCGATAGAAGCATCTCCGTGCGGATGGTATTTCATGGTATTACCAATAACATTGGCAACTTTGTTATATCTACCATCTTCCAATTCCTTCATGGAATGTAAAATACGCCTTTGAACGGGCTTTAATCCATCGTGAATTGCAGGTACCGCTCGTTCGAGTATAACATAACTCGCATAATCTAGAAACCAATTTTGGTAAAGTCCGGCAACAGGAACAATTTTCTCGTCTAATTGCTTGCTTTCAAATGGATTTGAAGAGTTTTCATCTTCATTATTGATTGGTTCAATTTCGTCTTCTGCCATGTTTTAAGATGCTATATTTAAGTCTTCTGGATCCGTTGATGAGCTCTGTTTTTCCGTGCTTTCTACAAGATCCTTCTCGACGCGTAAATTCCCGATTATAAAATCTTGTCTTTCTGGTGTGTTTTTCCCCATGAAATAGGATAATATGGAGTCTATCGAAGATTCTTTGCTTAATACGACTGGTTCTAATCGAATGTCCTCACCGATAAAATATTTGAACTCATCCGGGGAAATTTCACCTAATCCTTTAAAACGAGTAATCTCAGGATTTTTCCCCAATTCCTCAATAGCGGACCTTCTTTCCTCCTCGCTGTAGCAATAGATAGTTTTCTTTTTATTTCTCACCCTAAACAGAGGTGTTTGAAGTACGTATACATGATTACGCTTTACAAGATCCGGGAAAAACTGCAAGAAAAATGTCAATAGTAACATGCGAATATGCATTCCGTCAACATCTGCATCTGTAGCAATTACAATCCTATTATATCGAAGATTATCCATTTCTTCTTCGATGTCAAGTGCCGCTTGAATTAGATTGAACTCTTCATTTTCGTACACAACTTTTTTCGTTAAACCATAGCAGTTTAAAGGTTTACCGCGCAAAGAAAAAACAGCTTGTGTATTCACATCTCTGGATTTGGTAATGGAACCACTTGCGGAATCTCCTTCGGTAATAAAAAGAGTTGTTTGTTCTCGTTTGTCATCTTTCAGATCCGTCAAATGAGCTCGACAATCGCGCAGTTTTTTATTGTGAAGGTTTGCTTTTTTGGAACGTTCCTTAGCTATTTTACGAATTCCAGCCAATTCTTTTCTCTCGCGTTCAGATTGCCTGATTTTCTTCTCCAAGGTCTCCGAAGTATCTGTATTTCGGTGCAAGTAATTATCTAAATTCTCTTTTAAGAAATCATTTACAAAGGCACGTATCGACTTTCCACCTGGTTCAATTTCTTGCGAACCCAATTTGGTTTTTGTTTGCGATTCAAACACGGGTTCAACTACTTTTACAGCAATAGCAGCAACAATCGATTGTCGAATATCGGATGCCTCATAATTTTTATTGTAAAAATCACGAATCACTTTTGCAACAGATTCTCTGAATGCACTTTGATGCGTTCCGCCCTGCGTGGTGTGCTGTCCATTCACGAAAGAATAATAGTCTTCACCATAGGTTTTCCCATGTGTAAAAGCCACTTCAATATCCTCGCCTTCAAGATGAATAATTGGATAAAGCGGATCGCCGTCCATATTATTTTCTAATAAATCCTTTAAACCATCTTTAGATTGATACTTTTCTCCATTATAATAAATGCTAAGCCCTCTGTTTAAGTAACAGTAGTTCCACATCATTTTATCGAGGTATATTGTCTTGTAAGCGTATTTTTTGAAAATTGTATCATCCGGAATAAACTCGACGTAGGTTCCATTTCCTTCATCTGTTTTGGTGATCACTGGATCTTGAGTTAATTCGCCACGCTCAAAAACCGCTTGTTTTTTTTCTCCGTCGCGCACCGAATAAACCATGAAATAGGAGGAGAGCGCATTTACCGCTTTGGTACCAACACCGTTCAAACCTACAGATTTTTTAAAAGCTTTTGAATCGTATTTACCTCCTGTATTCATTTTAGAAACCACCTCAACCACCTTTCCTAATGGGATTCCTCTACCATAATCACGGACACTAACTTTTCCGTCTTTTACTTTGACGTCAATTCGCCTTCCATTACCCATCACAAATTCATCAATGCAGTTATCAATAACTTCTTTGACAAGAATGTATACTCCATCGTCAGCCGCAGCTCCATCTCCAAGTTTTCCAATGTACATTCCAGGTCGCAAACGGATGTGTTCTTTCCAGTCGAGCGAGCGAATATTATCTTCGGTATATTGAGTTTCAGACATAATTTTGAATGCAATTCGTGAGAATAACAAAAATAAGATTATTCTCTTTGAATAAAGGATACTAACACAATGATTTATAAACGATTTGACGTTGAAAAAGAAAAGCGTGAACTCCTTTCGTAAATTTTCTTAATTTCACGGTATAAATTAACTCTTTATGTCGATAGAACACGAACAAATAAAGCCATCCATTTTCCGCAATCTGACTACCCAGATTATCATTGCAATGCTTCTTGGTGCATTTTTAGGAATTGGAATATTTCATTATTCTGACATAGATGCAGCCAAAAGTTTTAGTTCAAACATTAAGATTTTAGCAACTATATTTATTCGGTTAGTTCAAATGTTAATTGCTCCATTAGTTTTTACAACCCTTGTGGTTGGAATTGCTAAATTAGGTGATGTAAAATCTGTCGGAAGGATTGGAGGAAAGGCGCTTGCATGGTTTTTTACAGCGTCGTTTATTTCTTTGTGTATTGGAATGTTTTGGGTGAATGTTTTACAGCCTGGTGTAGGTTTGAATTTATCGGATGTCGACCTACAAGCTGCAGGAGAAGTAACAGAAAAAACTCGTTCCTTTTCTACTCAGAATTTTATTGAGCACATTTTTCCCAAGAGTATTTTTGAAGCAATGGCGGCTAATGAAATTCTTCAAATTGTTATATTCTCTATCTTTTTTGGATTAGCCGCAGCATCTATCGGTGATAATGCAAAACCCGTTGTTAATGCACTAGATAAATCCTCACACATTATTTTGAAAATGGTGACTTATGTCATGAAGTTTGCCCCAATTGGAGTTTTTGGAGCAATAGCGGGTGTATTTGCTGTGCGTGATTTGAGTGAGTTACTCATGACATACGCTATGTTCTTTGGTTCATTCTTAATTGGTATTAGTTCCTTATGGTTTATTTTATTATTTATTGGTTTTTTATTCCTGAAAAGGCGCATTTTCACTTTGCTAAAAAGGATTGTTAGTCCGCTTATTATTGCCTTTGGAACAACAAGTAGCGAAGCAGTTTTTCCTAAATTAACCGAGGAGTTAGAACGCTTTGGGATTAAAGATAAAATTGTTTCATTCATGCTTCCTTTAGGGTACTCATTCAATTTAGATGGTAGCATGATGTATATGACATTTGCCAGTATTTTTATTGCTCAGGCCTATGGTATTCCATTGGATTTTGGTACTCAAATGTCGATGCTTTTAGTTCTTATGTTGACAAGTAAGGGAATTGCGGGCGTACCAAGGGCTAGTTTAGTCGTAGTGGCTGCAACGTGTGGGATGTTTAATATCCCAATTGAGGGGATTGCGTTAATCTTGCCTATCGATCATTTTTGTGATATGTTCAGAAGTGCAACCAATGTACTGGGTAACTCCATTGCGACTTCTGTTGTTGGAAAGTGGGAAAAAGAGGAAGAGTAAGACGTTAGGTTTTAACCTTATTGAATAATTCTTTTTTTAAACAAAAATAGCTTAGCTTTGCATCCCGATTTTAAAAAAGTATGGATGTAAATCAAGAAAAGAGCTATTTAAATCATGTAGTGATTTTAATTTCTTGTGTTTTAATACTTTGCGTTGCCGCATTCCTGATTCCTGATATTACAATTTATGGTTATGAATTTAAAAAAGTAGATTTTTTAAAGGACGTTAAACATAAAAAGAAATCAGAACTTGCCAAAGTTTCTTCTATTGCCAAAGAATTTATCGATAAATGTCCGGCGGGTTATACCTGTATTGAAGATTATTCAAAAGATAAAAAAGCAATGCATGCCATATTTGAATCATTAAATAAAGAAAATGCTCTTTCACGCATGGCTTTTTTTGGAGATTCTTTTATCGACGGAGACATTTTCACTGCAGAGGTAAGAAAAATTCTTCAGGAAAAATTTGGTGGATCAGGCGTAGGATTTGTTCCCATTGCCTCTGAAATAGCAGGGTTTCGTCAAACGATACGTCATTCTTTCTCAGGAATTGATTCGTATAATATTATTGAGAATAAGGGAGGAGAAGATTATGCCGCTGGTGGTTACTATTTTACATCAAATGGACAAGGAAATGTAACGTATTCTGGAATTACTGGAAATGCCAAATTACAAGACTTAAAGAATATCCAATTGTTTTACTCCACAACTACGAGTGCCCGTTTTTTATATCGTATGAATGGGGAATCAGGAGCTATTTCTGCTTCTGGTTCAAACCAAATTCAATCTGCTAAAATCGCTGGTAATCTTACTAATTCAATTACCTTTTCATTTCCTTCTGGTGAAGGCACGAAACTCTATGGTGCAAGCTTCGAAGACACTAAGGGTGTTATTGTAGATAACTTTGGAATGAAAAGTAACTCGGGTATCGCCTTATCGAAAATCAGTGCCCAAAACTGGAGCGAATTCAATCAACTTCGTGACTATAAATTAATTGTTTTACAGTTTGGTTTAAATGTTCTCGGGCCAAAAACCACTCAACTTGATTGGTATGTAAAATCAATGGTTGAATTAATTGGACGTATTAAACAAGCCTGTCCAAAAGCTAGTATTCTCATTTTAGGTATGCCAGATCGCAGTGTGAAAAAAGATGGTGAATATCAAACAATGTCTTCAATCCCATTAATGATTGAGGCACAAAGAGAGATAGCTAAAAAATGCGGTGTTGCTTTTTGGGATTTGTTTTCTGGAATGGGGGGAGAAAATAGCATGATTTCTTTTGTTAACAATAAACCAGCCTTAGCTAATAAGGATTATACGCATTTGACTTTTGCAGGAGGAGAGAAATTAGCATCGATTTTTACTAAAACTTTTTTACACCATTTTTCTAATTATGCTAAACAGAAAAATCAATGAGTGGATTAGCAAATATCTTTGATTTTGACCTTGCTCGATTTTGGAATGTATTTTTATATAATCCGAAAGAGCCATTGATTTTTAGTTCTGGATTATTTCTCTTTCTTTTTACGGCGTTTTTATTGGTTTTTGCGATAATTCATAAAAATCAGCGCGCTAAAATTCTATTTATAACGTGCTTTTCGCTCTACTTTTATTACAAATCAAGTGGGGTTTATTTTTTGCTTTTAGTGCTCACTACACTGGTAGATTTTGTTTTAGCAAAAGCTATTTATAAAACAGAAAATGAGGTAGATTTCTCTTTGGGTAAAGCCCGTTTTCAAATTTCCCTAACAGACCGAATGGTGAAGGTTATTAGAAATTCTTTGCTGGTCTTGAGTTTGAGTTTTAATTTGGGGATTTTATTGTATTTTAAGTATACGAATTTTTTCTATGAAATCTTTACAACCCTAACCCATCAAAAATTTGATGCTTTCGATATTTTTCTTCCAGTAGGGGTTTCTTTCTTTACTTTTCAATCATTGAGTTATACGCTTGATGTGTATCGTAAAAACTTAAAGCCACTAAATAGTCCGCTGGATTACGCCTTTTTTGTATCATTTTTCCCTCAGCTTGTAGCAGGTCCAATTGTGCGGGCATCTGATTTTATTCCCCAAATATTTAAAAAGGTAGTTGTAACCAAAGAAATGATTGGTCGCGGTATTTTCTTAATTATTATTGGATTGATTAAAAAAGCCATAATTGCAGATTACATCAGTATTAATTATGTTGATCGAATTTTTGATAATCCAACGTTATATTCCGGATTAGAAAACTTAGTAGGTGTGTATGGTTATGCTTTACAGATTTACTGCGATTTTTCGGGGTATTCTGATATGGCAATAGGTATTGCTCTCTTGCTTGGTTATCATTTCAATATTAACTTCGATGCACCTTATCAATCAATCAATATCACCGAGTTTTGGCGACGTTGGCATATTTCCCTTTCTAGCTGGTTGCGTGATTATTTGTATATCTCTTTGGGTGGAAATCGCAAAGGAAAGATTCGAACCTATGTTAATTTATTTCTAACGATGTTATTGGGTGGTTTGTGGCACGGAGCGGCTATTCGTTTTGTTATTTGGGGAGCACTTCATGGTCTTGCTCTTATTTTTCATAAATTATTCAGTTCAATTTTTACGTTTCAGATCAAAAATATCTTTGCTAAGAAAAGTTTAAATCTTTTAAGTTGGCTATTGACATTTCATTTTGTTTGCTTTTGTTGGATATTTTTCCGTGCCGATACCATGACAGTGGTAGGTCAAGTATTGAACCAAATTGCATTTCATTTTAATGGAAATATATTTATTGATTTTATTCAAGGTTATCCCGTTGTTTTAGTGATGATGTTATTGGGTTTTGTATTTCATTTCACACCAATTTCTATGGAGTTGTTTATAGAAAAATTAGTAGCAAGAGCTCCATTACTGTTAAAAGTTGTTTTTTTAGTTTTAGTTATTATTTTAGTCGTTCAGTTTCGCTCATCGGATATTCAACCGTTTATATATTTTCAGTTTTAACCGAATAATAGTCTTCGGAGAGTCGTTAAACATTCGTAGATTTGTCACACCTAATTAACATATTATGTCAACCTATCAACCCGTAAAAAAAGTCACAACGCATACCTTGCAGGAGATGAAAAACAGGAAAGAGAAAATATCCATGTTAACGGGATATGATTTTTCCATGGCGAGAATTATTGATGAAGCAGGTGTTGATGTTATTCTTGTCGGTGATTCTGCATCTAATGTAATGGCAGGGCATGAGACAACTCTTCCTATTACCTTGGAACAAATGATTTACCATGCCGGATCAGTTGTTAGAGCTGTAAGCAGGTCACTTGTAGTGGTGGATTTGCCATTTGGTAGCTACCAAGGAAATTCTAAAGAAGCATTATCTAGTGCCATTCGTATTATGAAGGAATCTGGTGCGCATGCAGTTAAAATGGAAGGCGGAAGTGAAATTATTGAATCTGTTAAACGAATTTTAACCGCAGGAATTCCTGTAATGGGACATTTAGGGCTTACTCCTCAGTCTATTTATAAATTTGGAACGTATGTAGTTCGCGCAAAAGAAGAAGAAGAGGCTGCTCAATTAATGAGTGATGCAAAATTATTAGAAGAAGCAGGTTGTTTTGCTATTGTCTTGGAAAAAATCCCAGCTAATTTAGCGACCAAAGTGGCTGAAACTGTTCAAATTCCTATTATTGGTATTGGTGCAGGTCATGGTGTTGATGGTCAAGTATTAGTGGTCCATGATATGTTAGGAATTAACAATGAATTTAATCCTCGGTTTTTGAGAAAATACAACAACTTGCATGAACAAATGTTGAATTCATTTAAACAATATATTTCTGATGTTAAGGCCGTAGATTTCCCAAATGAATCGGAACAATATTAACCATTATATTATGCGAACAATTCTTTTTCTGTTCATTGGCTTACTCCTTTCTATTGGTATTTATGCCGTTCAACTAACGGATAATAGTGGTGTCTCACAAAATGCAGATTCACTAAAAGTTCAGCAAAAGAAAAAAATGCTTCAAAAAGAAGATGAAACAATTACTTTAGTTGCTGTTGGTGATATTATGATGGGTACAAATTATCCGAGTGAAAGTTACCTCCCGCCAAAAGGTATTAAATTGTTGTCACCCATTATGGAATATTTAAAAATGGGAGATATTGTTTTTGGTAACTTAGAAGGAACAGTTCTTAATAGTGGTGGAGAAGTAAAAACATGTTCTAATCCTGCCACTTGTTATGCTTTCAGGCAACCCGAATATTTCTTAGATCAATTAAAAGAAGCTGGATTTAATTTGTTATCAATCGCAAATAATCATGTCGGTGATTTTGGCGCTACAGGTAGAAAGAATACCGTTCGCACGTTGACCGAAAAAGGCTTTTGCTTTGCAGGTCAAACAACATGCCCAACAGGAGTGATGACGATAAAAGGATTGAAAATCGGTTTTACTGCCTTTGCTCCAAACAACGGTTGCTTATCTTTGACGGACTATACCTTGTTAACAAATACGGTTAAGGAATTAAATAAAACCTGCGACATTGTGATTGTTTCTTTTCATGGTGGGGCAGAGGGGCCTACTGCAACTCATGTGCCGAAAAAAACCGAACTGTTTTTGGGTGAGAATAGAGGGAATGTAACCGAGTTTGCGCGAAAAGCAATTGATGCCGGAGCAGATGTAATACTTGGTCATGGTCCTCATGTATCTCGTGCAATCGACCAGTATAAAGGAAAGTTTATTACCTATTCAATGGGGAATTTTTGTACGTATGGGAGATTTAATTTAAAAGGAAATTCCGGGATAGCTCCACTTTTTCAGCTGAAATTGAAGCGTAATGGAACATTTGTAGAAGGTAAAATCATTTCAATTAGCCAAGAAGGGGAAGGTGGACCTATATTTGATAAAAGTCTTGCTGCTTTGAAAGAAATAAAACAATTAACTCTAACCGATTTCCCTCAATCGAATGCTTATTTTGATGAAGAAGGTAAATTCTTTTTTAACATTAAATGAAAATATCAGCATCAATTTATAGTGACAAGAAACGTTCGTTAGAACAAGTAATCTTGGATTTGAAAAATCACCAAGTAGATTTATTACACATTGATTGCAATGATGATTTAGTTGTATTTGAACATATTATTCAAATTAGAAAATGGTGTTCTATTCCAATCGATTTGCATATAATTACCTCAACACCAGAAAAGTATTTTGATTTACTCATCCAGAATCCAGTGGAATATGTGACATTTCAAGTTGAAAACTTAACAGAAAAACTAATTATTCCCGATGAGGTTCCCGGAAAAAAAGGAATAGCTGTAACTACCAATACACCCATTTCCATTTTTGAAAATTATGGTGATTTTGATTTTATTTTAATAATGGCTACAATACCTGGTCAAAGCGGTGGGATGTTTGATAAGGTGAATTTTGATAAAATTAGAAGATTCAGAAAAGAATACCCCTCAAAATCTATTCATGTTGACGGTGGTGTGAATGGAGAAGTTTCTTTCATTTTGCGAAACATGGGTGTTAGCTGCTCGGTTTCAGGGTCCTATTTGTTTAATGAGCCGAGTATAGGACATGCCTTATTCAATTTGCAAAGTAGAGAAATTGCCTCCCATTTTCAGGTAAAAGATTTTATGACTCCGATTGCTGAATGTCCAGTTATTTATGACACAGAAAATCAAATTGGTGTTGTTTTAGAAACCATTGAACTTGGTAACCTTGGTTTTTGTTTGGTTATTAATGATTTAGAAAAATTAATAGGAATAATTTCGAGTGCAGATATTCGAAAAGGACTACTTAAATGCTTGAATAATTTAGAGGAACTAACACCAACTATAATGATGAACATGAGTCCTTTAGTGATTCAATCTGATCAAACAGTGGTTGAAATGTTGCAGTTAATAAAGTCTTGTGCATTCCCGGTTATGTACTTACCTGTTGTAAATCAGGACGGAAAAGCTGTTGGAATTGTTAACTTTGTCAACCTTATTAAAGCAGAATTATGATTCTTCAATTAAAAAATACAATTCCCAACGAACTAGCGAATCAGTTAGCAGTTGAGAATCAAGCGTTTTGTATTCGGATGGATGGTCAGACCTTATTAATTACGGGGTCTAATGTAAAAGAAGTTCCAACGAACATTGAACATCACGTAGATAAATATTGGGTTTTTGCGAATGATATTCAGTTAGCATCCAAATCTTTTAATGCGAATAAACGTAAAATCAGTCTTCCGAATGTAGAATTTGGCGGTAATACAAATAACACGATACTCATTGGCGGACCATGCAGCGTTGAATCGGAAGATCAAATTCGAAGTTCAGCTGAGCTATTAGTTGGTTTAGGTTTGACAACCCTTCGTGGAGGCTGCTATAAACCTAGAACTAGTCCGTATTCTTTTCAAGGAATGGGGCTCGATGGCTTGAAATTATTAGCAAAAATGCGCCAAGAATTCGGATTGAATGTAATTACTGAAGCGCGAGATGCAACCCACATTGACGAAATTATTGAATATACAGATGTAATTCAAGTAGGAGCAAAGGCGATGTATGATCAAGGGATATTGCGTGCCTGTGCCAAAACATCCAAACCGGTATTAATCAAACGTGGCTTTGGAACAACCTTGCAAGAATTTGTTCAAGCTGCTGAATTTGTTTTATCTGGGGGAAATGAAAATGTGATACTTTGTGAGCGTGGTTTGCGAACTTTTGAAACAGGAACTCGCTTTACATTAGATTTATGCGGAGTTGCTTGGTTACAAGAATATACAAATTTACCAATCATTTTAGATCCTTCCCATGCTATGGGTTATGCTTATGGCGTTCCCGTTTTAGCTCGTGCGTGCGTTGCAATGGGTATTGATGGCCTTCTTATTGAAACTCATCCTAATCCAAAAATTGCAAAATCAGATGCTTCTCAACAACTTGATTATTCCCAGTTTGAACAATTATTAAATTCCTTACGCCCAGTAGCAGAGAGTGTTGGGTATAAAATGGTATAACATGCAATTAGAACAAAATATTAAGGGGTTATGCTCCAAATTCGGTATAGATTTTCAAGATTTCCTGAGTGATTTAGATGTTGAAGATGTTCACGAACTTACAGTTTTTGATTTGGAGGCTGTTTGTGAAGAGTATGAGATTGATCTTTTATCTCTATTATTTAAGCCTCTTTTCAAAGAGGAACAATGGAAAAAAAAGGCGAAAACCATTAAGTTATTGGTAGTAGATGTCGATGGCGTTTTAACCGATGGCGGAATGTATTTTACCGAAAATGGGGATCAAATCAAAAAATACAATACGAAAGATGGTATGGGTATTATGCGATTGCAAGAAAAAGGTATTCAAGTAGCCTTTTTATCCTCGGGATTCACAGATGTAATGGTGCAAAAAAGAGCGGAAATGTTGGGTATAACTTTATGTTATGTTGGACAAGATAAAAAAATAGATGTATTGTCTAAATGGTGTTCCGAATTAAGTATTGAATGGAATCAAGTGGCCTATTTAGGGGATGACATCAATGACCTTGAATGTATTCGAAAAGTTGGTTTTTCTGCTTGTCCGGTGAATGCTGTGAATACCGTAAAAACAGTTGTCGATGTCATATTATCGAATAAAGGCGGTGATGGATGCGTACGTAACTTTATTGATAATTATTTATTAGACTCTCCAATTTCTTAATATTCCCAAATGATGAAAACTACCACAATTGGTATTATTAAAGAAGGTAAAGTTCCACCTGATTTTCGCGTAGCGTTAACACCAAAACAATGCAAAGCAATTGAACTTTTATATCCGGAGGTAAAAATCCAAGTTCAACGAAGTCCAATTCGGACATTTACAGATGAAGAATATGCAGCTGAGGGAATTATGCTTGTGGATTCAATGGAACAATGCGATATTATAATAGGAGTTAAAGAAGTGAATGTTACCGATTTAATCCCGAAAAAAACTTTTTTATTCTTCTCTCACACGATAAAAAAACAATCGTATAACCAAAAATTACTTCGGGCTATATTGGACAAAAATATTAGACTGATTGACTATGAGGTTATTAAAGATAAAAACAATAAACGATTAATTGGTTTTGGTCGTTATGCTGGAATTGTTGGAACGTACAATGGTTTCTTAACTTGGGGATTAAAAAACGATTCCTATACCTTGAAACCGGCAAATCAATGTGCAAACAGAGTGGAGGTAGAATCAGAATTAAAAAAAGTAGTTCTACCAGCTAATTTCAAATGTATATTAACCGGTTTTGGTAGGGTTGGTCATGGTGCGCGAGAAATAATGGATCTTTTACCAATTAAGGAAGTAACACCGGATGAAATTCTTGCTAATGAATTTAAAGAGCCTGTTTTTGCTCATTTGGAACTAGAAGATTATTATGCCCCTATTGATGGTTCTCAATTCGACAAAAAAGAATTTTATTCTAATCCAGAAAAATATAAATCAATCCTTTCTCGGTTTGTTCCTAAAGTTGATATGTATATTCCTTGTCATTTTTGGAGTAATAAATCTCCAATAATCTTATCACAAGTCGATTTACAGCATGCTGATAGAAAATTATCTGTTGTTGCTGATATTTCTTGTGATATCGAGGGTCCAATAGCCTCTACAATACGTTCAAGCAAAATTAGTGATCCTGTTTTTGGGTATGATCTTCTTTCAGGAAATGAGGTGAATTATAAAAATACTGGAGCAATAGCGGTTATGGCAGTTGATAATTTACCCTGCGAACTACCGAAAGATGCATCAGAAGACTTTGGTAATGAATTGATAAAATACGTTTTGCCGGCTCTTTTACGAGAAGATCCTGATCGCATCATTGATCGCGCAAGTGAAACAAATTTCGCAGGTGAATTGACAGAAGGGTTTGCCTATTTACAAGAATATGCAGAAGGATTAATCGCTTAGTTATCAATGGATTATTTTTCAGAAAAGTCATATACTCGTTCAGATAAAAGCCAAGTTGTATTGGGTCAATATGAAAATTGTACGTTTGAGGAATGCGACTTTAGTACTGAAAATTGGGGGAATTACAAGTTTATTGATTGTTTGTTTTCTTCCTGCAATTTAAGTTTGATTCAAGTTTCAAATACAAGTTTTCAATCAGTTCAATTTGTTGGT